>NZ_JBSRDC010000054.1:0-12710 GCF_055145285.1 Salinivirga sp.
ACAGCCATAATTTTAAACACCGCCCATATGTTAGAAAAACAAAAGTAGTCCCCCAATTGTAAAAAACAAAATCATAATGCACTCAATGGAAGTTATTTATGCGTTTGTGTTTTCAAGTTGGGTTAACGAGAAGGAAATTAGCTATGGTAAATGGCCTAATTAAAAAAAGTAAAACAAAGCCACTACTGCACATCAAATACAGCACTTTATAATTAACCCGCAAATAATTTAACTTGTAACGACAACAAACAGGATGGGGGCCTCAGCATGATCTACCAAAGATCACCAATAAGACATCATTCAACACGCACAATGTAATCCTTCAGCATTCGGGTCAAAGTACTTTCAAAGATATCAAAAAAAGAAGTAAAAAGAGGAGTAAAACACATAAAAACAACTAAGTTAACATACCTTAACTTTCCTGTAATTAACTATAATCCAATATAATAACAACTATTTATATAAATATACTTTAAGGTAATTGAAATAATTAATGACAAAATGACAAAAACAGAATAAAAAAAGCAGGATTATTGCTTTTATAAAACTATATATCAATGTGTTACGAATTTCATTGAAACTTAAGTATATGCCAAAAATTAGACCGCTAAAAAGTAATAAAACCCCCATGATTCGCCGAAATTCAAACAAGATTCTGCTGGTTGGCGGAACACACTGCGCTTTCGCTTCCCTTCGGTCGCCATAGGCTTGCCGCAGGTGAAACACTATAGCTTTAGCAGAACGAGGCACCCGCATGATTATAATGAAGCCAAAAATAGCGTACGATGTACATTTCATATATCATGGCGAGCTCCTCCGCCTTCTGCGGGGCAGGCTATCCGACCATAAAAAATTAAAATAAACGGATGAAAGATCAAAAATTAATAATTACATTTGTAATAACCACAACGATACAAAAGTAACATTAATACTGTTTACAAATGTCACTAATTAATAGGATCAAACAAATACAGGAAAAAGAAGGCTACACAGCAAGTCAATTTGCCGAAAAACTGGGTATTCAGCGTTCCGGTTTATCACATATTTACAGTGGACGTAATAAACCCAGTATAGGATTTATCCAAAAACTCATCTATCAGTTTCCGCAATATAATGTGGAATGGATTCTAAACGGCCAATTACCCATGTTTAAACAAACAGATAACCAAAAGAGCCATACATCCGCAAACCCTGATAAAAAGTCTGAACCTAACCTATTTAATACAGTCGAGAGCGAAGATGCGGCGCCCTATCATGTCAAAAATTTTAACGCTACAGATCATGATAACACACCGAAAACCCCTGATAAAAAGCAAAACACAGCAGTTAAACAAATCATTTTGGTTTATGAAGATGATACATTTGAAGTATTGCATAGCAAAAACACGAAATAATTCTTATTTTTGCCCTAAAGTCATACTGTTTACAAATGTATAAATCTATTATTCGTCCTTTATTATTCCAATTTACACCGGAAACGGCACACAAGTTAACCTTCCAGGCGCTTAAAATATTGCAATCGACTCCATATGCAACCAATTTACTGGAATCTGTTATAAAACCCCTCCATGAACCAGTAAAACTGATGGGGCTAACCTTCCCAAACCGGGTAGGTGTAGCTGCAGGGTTGGATAAAAATGCTGAATTGATTCCAATTTGGAAGGCTTTGGGATTTGGTTTTGCCGAAATAGGCACTGTTACGCCCAAAGGTCAACCCGGAAATCCGCGACCCAGATTATTCCGCTTACCCAAAGATCAGGCGCTGATTAATCGCATGGGATTTAATAATCAAGGGTTGAGTGTGATACACAACAGATTAAGAGACAGACCCCAGGAATATATAATTGGTGGCAATTTGGGTAAAAATACAGCTACTCCGAATGAAAATGCCATGGAAGATTACTTAACGGTATTTAAGGGTTTGTATAACGTGGTCGATTACCTGGTAATTAATGTAAGTTGTCCCAATATCAGTGATTTAGATAAATTGCAGGACCATAAAGAATTGGATATTATTTTGAGTGCTATTATGCAGGAAAGAAGTAAAATGGAAATAACCAAACCGGTACTGCTAAAGGTTTCACCAGATTTGAATGATCATCAGCTTATGGATACATTACAACTTGTAAATGATAAGGGTATCGATGGTATTATAGCCACAAATACAAGTATTGCACGTAGCGGATTGATCAGCAGTGCATCGCAAGTTAAACAGTGCGGAAATGGCGGTTTAAGTGGCCTGCCGATTGCGAATAGGTCTACACAGATAATATCGATGATTAAAAAAGAACTGGGAAGTAGTTTTCCGGTGATTGGTTCTGGTGGAATTATTAATGGAGAACAGGCCCGGATTAAATTAGATGCCGGGGCTGACTTGTTACAATTGTATACAGGTTTTATCTATTCAGGTATTGGACTTATTAAGCAGTGTTTACAACAGTAAACTATTAATATTGGTAAATTGTATAATGTTTTAAAAATAGGTGTTGAATAATTAAAAATAACGTTTATGCTAAACATAGCTCTATTTGGTCCTCCGGGTGCTGGTAAAGGTACTCAGTCTAAAATGCTTATTGAAAAATATAATTTAACGTATATATCAACAGGAGATATACTGCGGGAAGAGATTGCTGAAGGCACCGAACTTGGTTTAAAGGCTAAATCGGTGATTGAAAAAGGTGGTCTGGCATCAGATGAGATTATAGTTCAAATCATTGAACAAAAGATTAAAAGAAATCCATATGCCAATGGTTTTCTGTTCGACGGATTCCCCCGTACTATTGTACAGGCTTATATTCTGGAGGGTATGTTGTTTAAAATGAATAGCAGTCTGACTTGTATGTTGAGTCTTGAGGTTCCCAAGGAACAGCTTGTAAAACGTCTACGTGAGCGAAGTAAGGTTTCGGGTCGCAAGGATGATAACGAGGAGGTTATTCAGAATCGTTTGCGGGAATATGACCAGAAAACTATACCTGTAGCTTCGTTTTACAAAGATAAACACGTTTATTATGGTATAGAAGGACTTGGTACAGTAGAGGATGTTTTCCAACGGCTTGACGATGCGATCAAAAAGTCGTTAGAAGATCGTTGGGTTAACATAATACTTTTTGGTTATCCAGGTGCTGGTAAAGGTACTCAGGCCAGAAGGATTGCTGAACAATACAATTTACATTATATTTCTACGGGTAAAATTTTGCGTCAGGAAATCAAGGATAATACCGATATTGGTAAACTGGCCAAACCTTATATGGAGAAAGGGGCTATTGTACCTGATGAATTTGCCATTAAACTTATTGAGCGTAAGATGGAAGAAAATCATAAGGCCAATGGTTTTATTTTTAAGGGTTTTCCGCGCACTATGGTTCAGGCCTATATTTTGGATGGTATGTTACATAAGATGGGTTCTACTGTTACATCTGTATTCGAATTGAAAATAACCGCCACAGAAGCAGTAAAACGATTGGTAGATAGGAGTAAAACCGAGCGTCGGCGGCCTTATGACATGCAAATTGAGACCATTATTTCCAGACTGGAGGAATATGAACAGCGTACATTAAAAGCAAAAGAGTTTTACGATAAAAAGCATCTGCTACGGGTGATTGATGGAATAGGTAGTGAGGATGCAGTGCAGGAACGATTAAAAAATAAAATTGACAAAGTTATCAGGCAAACCCTGTAAACTAACCTTTGTTAATTGTGATATCCTTGCATTTGCTGTTCTTCTGTACGGAATACTTGATATTCGGTTTCGTTAAAAACATAGTCCCAGCAGCCCTGCCTATGAAAAAGGTCTCCACCAAATCCTTTTTTAAATCTGTAGAGGCCATACATTGGATGCGTGGGATCTGCCGTGGGTGAGACGCCAAACATATCGTAGGTTTGACAGCCCTGTTGCTGAGCTGTGATCATGGCTTCCCATTGAAGTTTGTAAGGTCCCATTAAATGGCGTTTTTTTGAGGAAGAAGCGCCGTAAAGGTAGGTTGCACGTCCATTATTCATAGAAAGTATCATACCTGCCAGGGGTTCGTGATCTTTTTCGGCTATAAGTAACTCAAGCCGGGTTTCGGGGTCTGCTTCTTGCGATTCCCACATCGTTTCAAAGAACTGATATTCATCGTAATGTATATGGTTACGTAAAGTTGTTTCGCGGTAAATGCGATACCAGGTAGGAAGGTCTGTTTTATCGGCTCTCCGCACAGTCACGCCTTTACGGCCCGATAGCCTTACGTTATACCGGGTTTTCGATTTCATGTTTCGTAATATACTTTCAGAATTTTTTGTGAGGTCAATAAATACGGTATTACTTGGCAGAACATCGGTTCCGGCTTTGCGCAGGGAATGATTCCGTGTCCCAAAATTCATACGCAATTCCCGGATATGGGGTGCCGGATTCCCGAGCCAATTGTCATTTTCATCGAAGCGTTCTGGTTCATAAATCCAGGGCGTTTCCCATGATACATCAAATCTTAGAAAAAGACAATTTGAAGGCAAATATGATTTGATGCTTTCAGTTATTTGCTCCAATACGTCGCCATAATGAAAGTTTTCCGGTACTTCGAAGGGTATGTAGGGCACGTAGGCCATATAGGTGTCAGAGGCTATTTTTTTGTTTAAAACCAAAATGTCTGCATAAGTTATTACATTATCAGATTCAGTCATTTTTAAATGAAATGCCTGAATATTCCAACCATGTTGTTGTTTAAATTTGGCCCAGAATCTTGTTTGTTGAGGTATATAGTTTTCCGATATTTCCATCGGATGCTTTTTAATGATATTTAAATCCATAATTTAGAATGTTTTGCGGCCGCGAATCTAACATTTCTATTGTAAAAATCCAAAAAGCATATTGTCCTATAATTTATATTATGTTAAATAGATTATATCAAAAGAAGGGAGAAAGCCATAACCTTCTCCCTTAGGTATTATTTCTGTTCTTCTAGTTTTTTCTTCACTTCTTCCAGTTTCTCGGCGTAACCTTCCTTACCGCGTAGCTGCATGTAAATGGTTTTGAGATTTTTTAAAACCTGCTGATCTTTAGGTGCAAGTTCATGTGCGCGTTCAAAGTATCTGGCAGCCCGCATAAACTCTTTTTCTGCGTCTTTAAGCAGTTGCTTATATTCTTCCTCTTTTTCCAACGGTAAATTATTGGCTTCATTACGCAACTCTGCTGCTTTGTTAAAGAATAGCCTGGCCATGTTATACATTACATCCACATTGTCCGGGTCAATTTTCATGGCTCTATCGTATGCTTCCTGTGCTTTCTCCGGCTGCCCCATTTCACTGTAGACATTACCCATTGCAAAGTAAAGTGTTACATTTTCCGGATCAGCCTTAATGGCCTTTTTCATATATTTCAGGGCTTCTTTGAGTTTCCCGGCTTTGTTGTAATAATCTACAAGCAAAAGCATGATGTTTTTATTGTCTTCGGATTTTTCAAGGCCTTCCTGCAAGGTTTCCACGTATTGCACTGTATCATTTTGTTCTTTGTAGTTTTGTGCAATCAGTAAATAACATCTTGGGATCTCATGCCCCATTTCAATACTTTTGCTGAACATTTCATTGGCTTTCTTAATTTTTCCTGTTTGCTGCGCCGCTATACCAGCGTAAAAATAAATTCCCTTATCAATATCTTCTATATTGAAAGTTTTTTCCAGCCTGGCAGCATTGATCAACTGGTTTAAAGTATTGAGTGCCTTTTCGGGTTGTTCGGCTCTTATTTGCCTTATACCCTGATTTAATGCTTGTTGCAAAGCAATATTGAAAAGGTTCAGTACATCCTCTTCGTACCTTCCACGATCATCAAGTTCAAGGGATTTTTCGAATGATTTCATGGCGACTACCAATGGTGCTTCATGTAAATGCGAAAAAGCTGTGTCCTGAAAAATCTTTTGATAAATCATTCCACGGTAATACCATGTTTTAGCATCATCCCTGGTTTTTGAATGATCTTTAGCTTCGTCAATGGCTTTCATAGCCTTTTCGAGTTCATTATACTTTGGCTTGGCGTAATTAAACGCACTCACCACGTTTGACCGCTGTGCCTGAACATAAGTAAACCCACTTATCAATAAAACGATTAAAACGATTTTTTTCATGTTGGTATCTTTTTTTGTACAGTTCAAAAATATGCGATTTTATATTATTAACAAATATTTTATTGTTCTTCTGTATTATTCTCATCTTCTATTTGCACATCTTCTATCTCCTCGTCACCATTGCTTTCTGCATATGCAATAGCTGCAATATGATCATCTTTTTTCAGATTAATCAACCGAACACCCTGTGTGGCTCTTCCCAATAGGCGCATTTTTTCGACCGATAGACGAATGGTCAGTCCTTTTCTCGTAATAATCATGATATCATCCTGATTGGTAACGCCTTTAAGGGCGATTAAATTACCTGTTTTTTCAGTGACATTCATGGTTTTAACACCTTTACCACCTCTTCTGATGATGCGATAATCCTGAATTAAAGAACGTTTACCATAGCCTTTTTCAGAGACTACAAGTATATCTTCCGATTCATTTTCAACAGTAATCATGCCAATCACTTCATCGTCGCCAGAAATTGAGATGCCACGTACACCTGCGGCATTTCGTCCAACAGTTCGTACGTTTTTTTCAGGGAAGCGTATAGCTTTTCCGGATTTTACACCCATAAGTATATCGTGCGCTCCGTTGGTCAGCTTAGCCTCAAGCAATTCATCGCCTTCTCTGATATTTACTGCTACAATTCCATTGGTGCGTGGTCGTGAATATGCTTCCAGTAAGGTCTTTTTAACCACACCTTTTTTAGTAGCGAGAATAATGTAATGTGATTTAATATATTCTTCATCCTTGAGGTCCTGAATATGAATATATGCTTTAACCCGGTCATCGGGTTCTATGTTAAGCATATTTTGCATGGCTCTTCCTTTAGAAGTACGTGTACCCTCAGGTATTTCATAAACCTTCAACCAGAAACATTTACCTTTTTCAGTGAAGAATAACATGGTATTGTGCATGGAAGCTACATACATGTGTTCTACAAAATCGGCATCACGCGTAGACGAACCCCGGGCTCCTGTTCCGCCTCTACCCTGCGTCTTAAACTCTGTTAGGGCTGTCCGTTTGATATAACCCATATGAGAAATGGTTATTACCACATCTTCATCGGCATAAAAATCTTCCGGGTTGAATTCCTCTGCATTCATTACAATTTCTGTACGTCGTTCATCACCGTATTGCTCTTTTACTTCAACCAACTCGTCCTTTACAATACCCATTCTTATTTCTCTGTCGGCAAGCACTTTTTTATACCATTCAATTTTTTCCAGAAGCTCATTATACTCATCTCTGAGTTTGTCCTGCTCAAGTCCGGTCAACTGACCAAGACGCATATCAACGATGGCACGTGCCTGTGCATCTGACAGTTCAAAACGTTCCATCAGGCGATTGCGTGCTTCTTCCCTGTTGGATGAGCTTTTTATGAGTTTTATTACTTCATCGATATTATCGCTTGCCACAATCAAACCTTCGAGAATATGAGCACGTTTTTCGGCCTGATCGAGTTCATATTGCGTACGACGTGTTACCACCTCGTGCCGGTGTTCTATAAACTCGTGAATAATCTCTTTAAGATTAAGCAGTTTGGGCCTTCCTTTAACGAGTGCAATACTGTTTACACTGAATGACGATTGTAATTGCGTATATTTATAAAGTTTATTAAGTACAACGTTGGCAATGGCATCACGTTTTATATCATAAACAATGCGCATACCATTGCGATCCGACTCATCATTGATGTTGGCAACACCTTCGAGTTTTTTATCATTTATCAACTCAGCCGTTTTTATAATCATTTCGGCTTTGTTGACCATGTATGGGATTTCTGTTACAATGATACGTTCCTTACCGGAATTATCAGTCTCTATTTCAGATTTAGCTCTCATAACTACACGGCCTTTACCGGTCCGGTAAGCCTCCTTAACCCCTGAATATCCATAGATGGTACCTCCGGTTGGAAAATCCGGTGCTTTTACATGCTCAATGAGCGTTTCCATTTCAACTTCGGTATCATCAATGTAAGCTATACAAGCATCTATTACATTGGAGAGGTTGTGTGGCGGAATATTGGTGGCCATTCCCACGGCGATACCTGATGTACCATTGACCAATAGCGTTGGCAGCCTTGTAGGCAGCACGGTTGGTTCCTTCAGGGTATCATCGAAGTTATATTGAAAATCGACCGTATTTTTATCGATGTCAGCAAGGGTGAGATCTGAAATACGTTGTAAACGCGCTTCAGTATAACGTAGTGCTGCCGGACTGTCACCATCGACCGACCCAAAGTTACCCTGGCCATCTACCAGCTTGTAACGCATGGACCAGGGCTGAGCCATCCTGACCATCGTGAGATAAACGGAAGAATCACCGTGCGGGTGATATTTACCGAGCACCTCTCCCACAATACGTGCCGATTTTTTATAAGATTTGTTATAAGTTACACCCAGTTCATGCATACCAAACAGCACCCTGCGGTGTACCGGTTTTAAACCATCTCTTACATCCGGTAAGGCCCGGGCTACAATAACCGACATTGAATAATCAATGTAGGCAGATTTCATCTCTTCTTCGATGTTAATCTTTTGAATTTTCTCTCCTTCAGCCATTCATTTTACATTTTGAAAATTAGCATTCAAAAATACAAATAATGGTGGTATATCCTATTGTTTTAGACCGAACTTTATCAACAGTTAGATGTTCATAAATAATGGTCTGTTTTTTGAAACAAGAATGTTAAATTTACATATTCAAAAGTTAAAGCAAAGCGCTTATGAATGCACAATATTCAGAAAGATTACATGAAGTTTTATCATACAGCCGGGAAGAAGCAATACGCCTTGGAAATGAATCCATTAGCGTGGAGCATCTTTTCTTAGGTATTCTACGCGAAGGCGAAGGGCCCGCAGTTGATGTGCTTATCTCAATGGGAATAAAACTGTTTGAATTACGACAAACCATTGAAGAGCAAATCAGGCAAGACAAAGTGACCGATATTGCTAAAAAAAATAATTTGCCCTTACTTAGACCGGCAGAACGTGTTTTAAAACTTATACATCTCGAAGCTAGATCGCTTGAGAGTGAAAAGGTTGACACACAGCATCTTATGTTGGCAATTTTAAAAGAAGAAAATTCAATAACAGCTATGACATTGAGGGAAATGGAAGTAGATTACGACAGGTTTAAAGAAAATTATTTAAAATATAGTCCACAGGCACGCAGTGACTCCGGTTACGGCGACGAAGAAATGGATGAACCGGGCGATTTTCAATCTTCTACAACCAAATCAGACTCTGATACACCTGTACTTGATAATTTTGGTGTAGATCTTACTAAAGCCGCTGAAGAGAAACGGCTCGACCCTATTGTTGGGCGGGAGACTGAAATTGAGCGACTTGCACAAATTCTTAGTCGTCGCAAGAAAAACAACCCGGTACTGATTGGTGAACCTGGTGTGGGAAAATCGGCCATCGTAGAAGGTATGGCCAGCCGCATAGTAAAACGGCAGGTTTCGCGCGTATTGTTCGACAAACGCATCATGACCCTGGATTTGGCCTCCATCGTAGCCGGCACCAAATACCGTGGACAATTCGAGGAGCGTATTAAGGCCATACTCAACGAGTTATCGAAAAACGATAACATCATCTTGTTTATCGACGAGATACATACCATTGTGGGTGCCGGTGGTGCCACCGGGTCACTTGATGCGGCCAATATGCTTAAACCAGCACTTGCGCGTGGCGAAATACAATGTATTGGCGCCACTACCCTTGACGAATACCGGCAGCACATTGAAAAAGATGGTGCCCTGGAACGCCGTTTCCAGAAAGTAATGGTTGAGGCCACTTCGCAGGAAGAAACCATGGAGATTTTGCACCGCATTAAAGATCGTTACGAAGAACACCACAATGTGAATTATACGGAAGAAGCCCTTGATGCGTGTATTAAATTATCCATGCGGTATATAAGCGATCGCTATTTACCTGATAAAGCCATTGATGCACTTGATGAAAGTGGTTCGCGTGTGCACATTTCCAATATCAATGTACCGGATCGTATTTTGGAACTTGAAAAAGAAATTGAAAAAATTCACGACGACAAAATAAAAAAGGTACACGAACAAAATTTCGAGCAAGCTGCTGCATTGCGCGATACAGAACGCAAGAAAAACGACGAGCTCGAAAAAGAGAAAGAAAACTGGGAACAGGAGTTGATTAAACACCGTGAAACTGTTACAGAAGAAAATGTGGCAGAGGTTATTGCCATGATGACAGGTGTACCCGTCCAACGTATTGCACAAACCGAAGGTAACCGCCTGCTTAAAATGGGTGAAGAAATACGCGAAAACGTGATTGGTCAGAAGCAGGCCATTGGCAAAATAGTGAAAGCAATTCAACGCAACCGTGCCGGTCTTAAAGATCCGAATAAACCAATTGGTACGTTTATTTTTCTGGGTCCTACAGGTGTGGGTAAAACACAGTTGGCAAAAGTGCTGGCTGAATATTTGTTTGATTCTCAGGATGCCTTGCTGCGGGTAGATATGAGCGAATATATGGAAAAATTTGCTGTATCGCGGCTCGTTGGAGCGCCTCCAGGATATGTGGGTTATGAAGAAGGCGGACAATTGACTGAAAAAGTACGTCGTAAGCCTTATTCAGTGGTATTGCTTGATGAAATTGAAAAGGCACACCCTGATGTGTTCCATATTTTACTGCAGGTTCTTGACGAAGGTCGTTTGACCGATAGTTTTGGTCGACGGGTAGACTTTCGCAATACCATCATTATTATGACCTCCAATATTGGATCGCGTGAATTGAGAGAATTCGGACAAGGCGTAGGTTTTGCCACCTCTGCCAATGTAAGCAGTGCTGATGATCGTGCCAAAAGTATCATTCAGAAAGCCCTGAAAAATGCATTTGCCCCGGAATTCATTAATAGACTCGATGACGTGGTAATGTTTAATGCTTTGGATAAAGCGGCTATCCATAAAATTATTGATATTGAACTCAAAGGTTTGTATCAGCGCACCGATGAATTGGGTTATAAACTTGAGCTTTCGGCACCAGCCAAAGAGTTTATTGCCGACAAAGGTTTTGATACACAATACGGAGCTCGTCCTTTAAAACGTGCTATTCAGAAATACCTGGAAGATGAGATGGCTGAACTGATTTTAAAATCGGATATCAGTGTGGGCGATACCATTAAAGCTGTCTTCAGCAAAAAGGATCAGAAAATCGAATTCAAAATAAAGAAAGCTGATAACGAGGTAAATACCTCGGATGATAATGGAGGAAGTAAGAATATACAGAATAATTAACAATTGATTACAACATTGATTGGCTGCCGGCTCATTTACATGGGCCGGTTTTTTTTGCTTTTATAAGAACAAATCTCTTTTCTAAGTGTAAGAACCCATAAATAATTAATTAACTCTAAAACAAATTAGCAATGAATAAAAACGATGTAAAAGTTACTTTTGGTGGTAACCCGGTAACACTGGTTGGAAAAGAAATAAAAGTCGGCGAAAAAGCCCCTGACTTTACTGTAATCAATAATGACCTGAAACCTGAAAAGTTGAGCGATTATAAGGGTAAAACACGGATCATTTCTGTATTCCCATCAATTGATACACCTGTGTGTGCTACACAAAACAGGGTATTCAATCAAAAAGCATCAGAACTTGATAATACTGTAATTCTATCGGTATCGAACGATTTGCCATTTGCTCAGAAGCGATTTTGCGGTGCAGAGGGCATCGATCAGGTTATTACCCTGTCCGACCATAAGGATCTGGAGTTTGGTTCGAAATATGGCTTTTTAATCGATGAATTAAGGCTGCTTGCCAGAGGTGTAGTTATAGTCGACAAGGATGACATTGTTCAATATGTTGAATATGTTAGTGAAATTGGGGAAGAACCCGATTATGAAAAAGCTATTGATGTTGCTAAGAAATTATAAAAGTAATCTTGAAAAAAAACTGCTGATTCCATGTTGAATCAGCAGTTTTTTTATGTTCTAATCTTTTGAAGTTTCCGTCAAAAAATATGATTTACTAATATTTCCGTAATTTAAATCTTCATCCTCAATGAAGTAATAAACACCTCCCCAATCGTGTTTAACTTTTATATAAACCGTAACCACACCATTTTCATTAATATATATTTTAGTCAGGGTCTTATGCGGTTTTTCAATTTCTTTGACGGTTTTGTGTTTGGTAAATACTTCAGAAAGTTTGTTTTTATATGCTTTTATGGCCTTTTGACGTTCTGAGTCAGACAGTTTATTGTTTTTGGCCATATTTTCCAGTTCTTCCAACGTCCCTTCTGGTAAATCGGTTTCCTTTACCTGTTTTCCCTGATTTCTGGCCTTCTGCTGTGCAAGCTTTCTGGCCTGCTCTTCGGCCTCTTGCCTTCTTTTTGCTGCTTCTTCTTTACGTCGTTGCTCTGCCTCCTGCTGACTGCGTATTTTGTTTGCTTCTTTTACTTTTTGAATGCTGTCCTGCCGGCGTTTGATTTGGGCCAGTTTGGCGGCCCTGGCTTCTGCTGCTTTTTTGGCTTCTGCAATAGAATCCTGCCGGTGCTGTTCCGCCTCTGCTTGTTTCAAACTATCCGATCTGGCTCTTACACGTGCAGCTTCACGGGCACGTTTTAATGCTTCCTGGCGTTTGCG
>NZ_JBSRDC010000055.1:0-35147 GCF_055145285.1 Salinivirga sp.
ATGGCCGGGGCAACAGGAATCGAAGCAACCGTTCGTTTCGATTCGCGCAATTCCACCCCAAAAAGCCACTCAACGAACTCACGTAACTCTAAAAAATGTCTGATTACATAAAATTACAATAAAACCGGAGGGCATTGAGTGGCAAGTGGGTAAGCCAGCAGGAATCGAAATGGCCGGGCACAACAAAAAAAGGCCTCCTTTCGGGAGACCTTCTTATGAGCCGATGGAGGGATTCGAACCCACGACCTGCTGATTACAAATCAGCTGCTCTGACCAACTGAGCTACATCGGCTTTACAGGGCGACAAAAATAATCGCCCTTTTCAATTCCACCAAACTTTTTTGTGAAAAAATTTCACAAAATCCCCATCACGCCTGAGTTTCAGACACTTTAATGGTCGCAGCGATTATCTCCGCCCGTAAGTTTTCCGGTGACATATTGATGTGCAAGTTCTTCCACATCAAGAGCCGGAGCTCCGGTTACAACATCAATATTGTTTTGACGAAACAACTCAATGGCCTTATTGCCCATACCACCGGCTATTACGGTATTACCTCCTTGTTCTGCCACCCAGCGGGGCAATAAACCGGGCTGATGAGGTGGCGCCGATTTCATACTCACTGTTTTTACTTCTTCTCCATAGCATTTGATAAATGCAAACTCTGCTGCATGTCCAAAATGCGTTGATAACGTTCCGTTTTCGCACGGAATAGCAATTACTTTTTCCATATTATTCGTTTTATTATTATTCATTTGACCATTTGTCAATTTTCTGTTGCTGTTACAAGTAAAATAAGCACACCCTGCTTCAAATTTTATGGGCCGCGACTCCACAAATGCTTTGGCAATTTTTTTCCTGACATTTTCATATATGCGTGCAAATGTAGGCCGGGAAACTTTCATTTGTTCTGCCGCCTCATCATGCTTCAGTGCATCATAGTCTGCCAGGCGCAGGGCCTCATACTCCTCATAAAGCAGAACCACAGGTTCCACTGAACCAATAGCTTCCTGCGCCATATACCCCGAGAAACCAGGCGGCTCATTGATGTGCCTGCATCGTTTTTTGCGTGGTGCCATGATGCAAAGTTAATGAGAATATTCTCATTATCACGAGAAATATTTAGAATTTTTTAAGGTTCAGATTCCCATAAATTGTATACCCAAACCACAAATCAGGATGGTAAAGCCAGCTATAACATGGACATAACGCTCCATGTTGATTTTGGGCAGAACACGAATACCATAATAGGAGAGTATTACAATGGTGAGCATTGTACCAACCGTAACAATAGCAAAAGTAAGTGTGACCATCGTCAGTGCTAAAACACTATTATTAGCGGCCGGAAACATAAGTATTGGGATAAGTGGTTCGCAAGGCCCCAGCAGGAAGATAATCATGAGTATCCACGGGGTTAATTTTTTCACGGGGTTGGCTTCGGGATGTTGATGTTGCTTAAAATATTTAGATCGGTAGATACCCCAAAGCATGTATACAGCTCCGAATATTATCAGTATCCAGGCCGCTATGTTGCCCCGGTAAGCTTCCACAAACTCAAGTTTATTGAGCGCTATGCCGACACCAATACCGATGAGTCCCAGAAAAACCGAGCTCAGCACATGCAATATGCCGCATAACGCCGTAAAAGATATGGTACGGCGAATGCTCCATGAACGGGCTTTAGAGATGGCTATGAAAGGTAAATAATGATCTGGCCCCATCAAAGTATGAAAAAAGCCGATAGAGGCAGCAGTTAGCAACAATAAACCGGTTTGATATTCCATAATTGATTCATGCTTTGTTAAATTCGGACATCAAAGCAAGATGGGGGAAGTTATCCCCACACCTTTAGATTTAAAAATGGCTCAATGGTCTACAAATACTGCTTGTACTTATCATCAAGTTCAAAATATTTCTCATACCTGGCTTTGTTGATTCCAGCAATCAGGGCATTTTTATCACGCCTATCCACTTTATACGTGGCTTTTTCACCCGCCAGGTTCGAAAAATACACTTCATATTCTTTGTCATTTTCTGTCATATAAACTTTTACCAGGTCTTCTTTTTCTTTGTCATTCAGTTCAACATGACATGCAGGACAATAGAACTGATACTTTTTTCCTTCTTCGACTTCAAACTCCGGATTAGTTGAAATGTTATAATTCCCAACTTCAGGATTCAGGAAAATAATACCCTTTTCGTTTCTTTCACTTTTGACTGCCAACACAAGGTTGTTGTCTACAACCAGTTTGGCCTTACATACCGGACAATAATAGCTACTCATAAAAACCTCCTATTTTAATTATTTTTTTTCTGTTGTTGTTGATTAATGATATTTAGTATTTCATTTGCCGTTGCCTCTACATTTTCTGTTAATCCTTCCCCAAAACTGACATCTCCCGGCTGAATTCCCAGCACTTTTATATCTTCAGCAGCAAACAAATCCTTCAATCTCCCGAGTGAAATATTATGTGTATTTGTGGTAAAATCTCTTATTGCCTCAACTGTTGTAAGCTCATAAAAACCAGCAGTTTTTCCAAAATCCAAACAATCAATTAAAATCAGTTTAGCAGGGTCTAAATCATTAATTTTTCCGATATAATTTTCAATACTAACCTCTACAGTCAGAGCCTTGACAAATATTCCAGCCTTTATCCTTTCGCTGATATAAACACCCACCCCATCGTCTCTTTTAAGCACATTTCCGATGCCCACAAATAGCATCTTGCTTCTATTATTCAATAATTCAGTTAACTTCAATATTCCTAAAAGTTTTTCATTTGAGCCTCATGCAAACAATTTGGGCAGAGCACATTGAACATATCCTTACGCTTCAGGTCATCCTGTATATCAACCTCGGCATTTTCTTTTGATGATAATTTAAGTTTATCATTCAACACGTTCAGGTTCATAATGGAGGAATAAGCCTTTGGTCCCAATTTTTTGTGCATAAATATGTAGTGCTCCTTTGTGGTTATAATTGCACCACAATTCTTACACAACAACAACTCTTTTTCCTGATATTCCACGTTATCATCTCTATCAAAGGAGGCTATATCATAAATCTCATCAGAGAGCACTACCCCTTTACCGGTAATACAATGTTCCTGACACTGTCCGCAAAAAATGCATTTTCCATAATCGCGCCGAATGGTGCGCATACCTCTATCTTTATGATCCTCGAATGTAATAGCCAGCGGCGGACAAACATTGGTACATGTTTCGCATCCCACACAATTGTCGTTATCCACGACTGGTTTACCACGATAGCCCCTGAAAGGCTGATGCGGCTTTTTAGGAAAACTTGTGGTATAAGCCGGACTAAAAAGCGAAACAACGGCCTCTTTTATTTCACGTATTTTGGGATATTTCATTGTACCTCCTCCTTATAGTCATCTTTTACACTTTTTTCGCCAAGCGGCACGCCAAATTTATAGGCTCCCTTAGCCAGCGCATGAGCTGCAACAGTAGCGGCAAAAAACAATATAGGAATGGCAATCAGTGCTTTTACGCCAATATCAATGAATCCAAAATAAAACAGCACACCCAGCAAAATACTGCAAGTGCCGAGGGTTACACATTTAGTGGCAGATTGCAAACGGTTATAAACATCGGGTAGGCGCACCAGGCCAATACATCCAAACAAATTGAATAAAATACCAATGATGATAAATATGACACTTATAATTTCCATAATCTATTCGTTTAAACGACTTCCACCCAAATATTTAGCAAGAGTCAACGTACCTATAAAACTCAGAATGATCCATGCAATGCCAATATCGATAAGGAATGTTTTGCCGGTGATAATGCTCAAAATAGCACAAATACCCACCACCAAAATTCCGAAAATATCGATTCCCACCATCCTGTCGGCAATGGAAGGTCCTCTGATGATGCGATATAGACAAAATACGCATAATCCAATCTGGATGTAAAGCAGTATGTGCAACAAATCATTCATTCGAATATCTTTTTAATATATTTTTCAAAACGTCCGGCGACTATGCGGCTATATTCTTCAGGATCTTCAGAGCTGACATAAATCCAGTGGACATACAGATAATCCCCTACAATGTCAACGGATATGGTTCCGGGTGTCATGGTAATAGAATTGGCCAGGATGGCTCTTGCAATGCCGGACTGCACATCGAGTTTCACCTTCACAATACCCGGCTTAATGGGCATTTTGGGATGAAGCACGCGATAGGCAACGTCAAAATTGGCTTTAATACACTCCCAGATAAATACAAAAAGGTACACCACAAGGTGAAAGTAGCGATGAGGCTGCACAAATTTTTTGATATTTCGAACATAAAACCGCCCGAAAAACAGCACGGTGAGTAAAGCAGCTACAGCACCCACAATAATATTGTAAACATCCAGGCTAAAGGTAACCAGCAGCCAAAATAACAATGCCAATATAAACATAACTACATAACGCATATCACACTCCGATTACAGTTTTTGAATAATTCGCGGCATCAATTAGCACATCCACAGCCGGCGTAAGAAATATTTCTCTCACACCGGGGAAAATCATCAAACTCATGACCAGACACAATACAGCCATTACCACCATAGAAAATGACATGGTAAAAGGAACCTTCTGAACTAATAAGCGTCCGTCAAATTGTTGTTTATTGAAAAAGGCATAGCGCTGAAACTTCAGGAATGAGCCCAGCGTAATAATACTGACAAAAACAGCCAAAAAGGCCAATAGATAAAAATGTCCTTTTACTGCGGCTATGATGATTAGCAACTTGCTAAAAAAGCCATTGAATGGTGGTATACCTGAGATGGCCATGGAAGCGCTCAGCGATGTTGATGATGTCACAGGTGTTACTTTTCCGAGGCCCCCCATTTTTTTAAGGTTTCGTGTTCCAAGCAAAAATTCTATGGCCCCTGCATTGAGGAATAGCAAACCTTTAAATACGGCATGATTCATCAGATGAAACAATCCACCGCCAATAGCTAGCGCAGCCACACCTTTTTCGCCGCCTTTGGTCAATATCATCATACCCATTCCCACACCAATTACCACATAGCCCATCTGGCTAATGCTGTGATAGGCCAATAGGCGCTTCAAATCCCACTGACCAATGGCCAGCAGTACGCCAATCACCATAGAAAGTGTTCCAATAACAGTGATAATGAGTGCCAGCTCATAGCTGATGGTGAACATATTGAAGAAGAGCCTGAGAATGGCGTAAATACCAATAGCTTTTATAAGTACACCCGAAAGCATTGCAGAGATGGGAGAAGGTGCCGATGAGTGTGCATCGGGCAACCAGGCATGAAACGGGATCATGGCGCCCTTGAGACCAAAACCTGCAATAAGTATAATTTGGGTAAACTGGACGGCAGAAGAATTAGAACTTTCTTGTATGACTTGTGCCACATCGGCAATGTTCAATGTCTTAGTCAGCCAGTATATCATGCCAATACCAAAAAGAATCAATAAAGAAGCCATACCGCCCAAAACCTGGTATTTGAATGAAGCCTCGAGTTCATTTTTCTCGATTCCGAACGCTACCAGCGCGTAGGAAGCAATCACGGCAATTTCAAGAAAAACATAAAGATTGAAGAGGTCGCCGGTTAGTACCACCCCATTCATACCGGCTATCATTAAACAGAGTAAAGCGTAAAAGTTATTTTCTGCTGTGTATCTCCGCATGTAACCTACGGCATAGAAAGCGGCTAAAAACCCGATGAAATTAATCACCAGTAATAGCACGGCACTCAAACCATCGAGCACAAGGTAAATTCCAATCGGGATATTATCGACAGCTTCCCATCCGGCCATTTTATACGTGAGTGTAGCTCCTGCATTGGAGAATAGGTAACTAAAAATTAAAACGGTAAGCGAGAGTAAAACCAAAGAAGTTAATACTTTTTGGAAATACGGAATCAGTTTTCCGATAATGGGTATCAGAAAAGCACTTGCCAGTGGAATTATGACGAACAAAACAATGAGCTGTTCCATAGTCTATCCTCTTAGGTTTTTAATTTCCCGTATATCCCATGTACCATATTTTTTATAGATCCTGATGGCAATGGACAAAAGCATGGCTGTGGTTGCCAACCCAATTACAATGGCAGTAAGCACCATAGCCTGTGGCAATGGATCTACAAAAACGGGCTCTTCCATTCCCGGCACCACAATGGGTGCTTGTCCATCAGCTATGTAGCCAATCAACACCAGGAAAAGGAATACACTGAACTCCATCACTGAAAGTCCGATCACAATCTTAATCAGGTTTCTTCTGGTGAGTACACCATAAAGACCAACTAAAAACAATATGAAACACATGATAAATACCATCATTTCAACACCTCTTCTTTATAAATTACAAATGCCAGGAATATAGTGAGCAGGGCTGCTGCCACCTCCATACCAATAAAAACATTGTACAACGGGATCACGCCTGCGCTGATAAGCTCTCCTACCTGACCCAACGGCAAATAATTATTAAAGAAAACAGCGCCTCCAGCTGCTATGCCAATAGCGGCAAGCACAAGTATGATTAATACAGCACCACTTTCTGTAATAGATGTGGCATTTTCTTCCTTTTTAAGGCTTAAAGCCTTACTACCAAAAGCCAGAATAAGTATGATGAATGCCCCTGCCACAATAGCTCCGCCGGCAAAACCACCTCCCGGAGTTAAATGCCCGTGGGTGATAATGTATAAGCCGTACATAAATATGAGGCCCGACATCAGTTGGGTAACTTTTTTTACAATATTTGACATTCCTTCCATATTTCAGGCTTTTTCTTTTCGTCCTTTAATGCGTAAAATGGTCAGCACACCAATGGCGGCTGTAAACAAAATAGTTGCTTCTCCCAGGGTATCGTATCCACGAAAATCAAACAATACACCGGTAACCAGGTTGGCACTTCCCGTTTTTTGAGCTGCACCTTCCATATAAGCCTGTGCCATTCGGGGCGTATGTTCACCCAGCATATCGAGTGGTCCAATAGCCATTTGAAAATAATAGACAAGCGCAATAGCCACCAAAGCTGCGATGGAAATATTCAGAAAAGTGTTCCGCCGTTGGCCCTTATCCAGCTCCTTTCGGGAACTATTCAACACAATGGCCACCATATAAATCAATGTAATGGTCTCTACCACAATTTGTACTATGGCCAAATCCGGCGCTTTGAGCAACAAAAAACAAATGACCAAACTATATCCCACAATGCCGGCTGCCATCAAAGCAGACAACAGGTCGTTGGCATGGAGTGCGTAAATGGCACCTATGATCATAAAACCAATTATTATGGAAAGCAACAATTCCATATTTATCTATCTAATTCGTTTACAATAAAATAATCAACATTACCACTAGGCCGACAATAAACCATGTGGCATAGTGTGACAAAATGCCAGTATGTGCTTTACTTAATAATTTATTGAAAAGTAAGACAACACCAGCTGTTAAATCATATAAATCAAAATGCCGCTTTTCAGCATGTTTAAACATAAATTTCAAACCTGCAGCGTTACGGATAGTATCATAAAATCCGGTTACTTTAAAATCAGCCTTATCGCCCCATTTCTCCCCTCCAACATAGCTTTCGGCTGTTCTGAAATTTCCAATTTTTCCAATCCAGTAAATAATCAATCCCAACACAATGGATAAAACCACAAGCAGTGAAATAAAGGAGGATTGCCAAACGCCAACCATTTCAAAATTTTCAACGATCGGATTAAATAGCTGTGGCACCACATAATTGGTTGCAAAAACACCAAAAGCTATGCATATCAGGGCCAACAAAACCTTCGGCAGCCACATAAGCACATTAACTTCTCTTATTTTACTCAATTCTGCACGTTGCGGTCCCAGGAATATACCGCTGAGAAACTTCACAAAACTCGCCAGTGTAAGCGCCGATCCAAAAACGGCCAGCGCAAGCCATACAATCCAAAGTTGACTGGCAAGACCATTGCCCGTTGAGCCAAAATCAATAATTCCCTGGTAAATCATCCATTTGGAAGCAAACCCATTGAGCGGCGGAATACCGGAAATGGACAGGGCAAATACCAAAGCGGTAATGAATGTCAGTGGCATGGCACGGGACAGTCCGCCAAGGTTGGAAATATCATCCTGTCCGGTTTGCTTATAAACACTGCCTGCCGTAAGGAATAAACCACTTTTATATAAAGCATGGTTCAACATGTGAAATAGACCGGCTGCAATACCCAGTGGCGTACCCAGCCCAAATCCCACGACCATGTAGCCCACCTGGGAAACCGCATGGAATCCAAGTAATCGTTTATAATTATGCTGTATCAAAGCCATCAGTACTGCTATAATGATGGTGAGAACGCCTAAAACAAGTAAAACAAACTGCAACCATTCATTGAGTATGAACATGTCGCTACAGATACGGGCTAGAAAATAAATACCCAGCAATTTATCTAATGATGCCGGTAAATAGGCTGAAGATGCTGCCGGAGCTTTTTTGGTATAATCGGGTATCCAGGTATGGAAAGGGAATGCCCCGGCCTTGGTAAAGCTACCAATGAGCATAGCTACAAAAGCAACAATAGCGGCAGCAGATGTGGTATTAATGCTAACCTCCGACATATTCAGATTACCCGTAATATTCCAAATCAGGGCAATACCTATTATCATAATTCCATCAGAAGTACCGATCAGAATCAGTGTTTTCTTGGCTGCGGCTGAACTTTCCTCATCATAAGCCCTGATCAGTTTATAAAGCGTCAACCCAAGAATACCCCAGAAAAACAGGAAAAGCAATAAGTTATCAGCCAAAACAGCCCCATTGGCGCATCCCAGCGTAATCAGAAAGTATGTATAGAAGGAACCGGGTTGGTTTTGGCTGGTGATACTTTTTAATGTGTAGATCAGAATCACTATGGCGAAAAAGTTCACGCCGACCAAGATCAATTGGCTAAGTCCGTCAATATTGACATAAAAATACTTACTGGCTCCGTTTAAAACCTCATACACCCAGGAACCCTCAGCGCATAAACCGGCAAAACAATCAAACTGGAGGGTTTGCGAATCGAGGCCATAAAGCTGAAGACTGAGAATCCCCGTTACAATAGCAATGACCAATGCCACAAGACTACTCAGCAGATTCAACCTTTTCGGAACAGCAAACAAGACTAGTCCGGTAAGGATGGGTAAAAATATGATGTAACCTAATTCAGTCATAGCTTTGCAGCTTAAATATTGCGTTTTATATATTCAGTTCTTCTTTTTGATTGTTGAATCAATTCATTTGCAGATAAAATCCTTTTACCTGTACCGTAATCGTAAGCCACAGCCATGCGTTCAGTGCAGCAGTAGCACGGGTCAACCGCAGCCAATGAGATGGTTGCATCTGAGATGGTCTGCCCCACGCACGCTTTCTTGAATGTGGCGATATTCACATAACTCGGAGCCCTTATCTTGTGTCTTGCAGGAGAATTAGTTCCTATGGTTTTCACAAAATGGAATACTTCGCCCCGCGGAGCTTCGTAACGCCCGGTTCCCATTCCGGCAGGCACATTTTTCACTACGGTTTCTATGTCGCCCTCTTTCAATTTCTCAAGACCATCGCAGCATTGCTCAATAATTTTTATGGATTCAAACATTTCGAGCAAGCGAACCTTAGCCTTGGCAAACACGTCACCCTCAGGCGAAGTTATCACCTTCCAGTCAACCATGCCGTAGGCTGCATGCGGGTCATCTCTGCGCACATCAATATCAACACCTGAAGCACGGGCCGTTGGTCCAACTGCAGCATATTCCAGAATATCTTCACGGGTGAGTATGCCCACTCCTTTTGTACGTGCATGTATCACGGGGTCGTCCATCACTGCTCCGGTAAGCAAATCTGTTTTCTTTTTCAGAAACCGCATGGTTTCCCTGATCTTAGGGAGCTTGTCATTTTCTATATCTCTACGCACACCGCCAATTTTAAACATGGCATAACTGTTCCGATTGCCTGAAATCATCTCGAAAAGATCAAGTACAGGCTCACGATATTTCCAGGCCCACATAAACACGGTATCATACCCCAGAAAATGGCCAGCCAAACCCACCCATAGTAAATGACTATGAATTCGCTCCAACTCACCCACTATGCTGCGGATGTATTTGGCCCGGTCAGGAATATCAACCTCAGCAATTTCCTCTATGGCATTGGCAAATGCAAAAGGGTGCGATGTAGAACAAATACCGCAAATGCGTTCAACCAGGAAAAACGATTGATCGAAAGACTTGCTCTCACTCAGCTTTTCAATACCCCGGTGATTATAACCCGTTTCCCATTTAATATCTTTTACGATTTCGCCCTCACAATAAAGCTTAAACAGCTCAGGCTCCTCCTGCAGCGGGTGATATGGACCAATTGGTATGATTTTTTGTTCGCTCATGTCTTGTACATGATTAATTAAAATCTTTTCGATACGGATATACACCCTCAGCCCAATTTCCTTCAGATATCAGTTTCTCAGGATTTGGGTGATTCAGGAATACAATACCGAACAGCTCGTGCATTTCGCGCTCGATCCAGTCAGCGGCTACTAAAAACTGAGCCAGTGACTGTATTTCAGGTTTTTCTTGTGGCAAAACCACATGTATGTTGTAAATATTTCCATTCGAATCGTCGCTAAAGTGGTACAATATTTCAAAACCAGCTTTGGTATGGTAGGCCGAGGCAATAACAAAACGAAACCTCATCTTTTGATGCAGATATTTGGCAATTTGCAATATGAAATCCGGATTTACATCTACGATCACCCTGTTGGCTCTGAGGTATTCTGAACCCAGGATATTTTCGGCAAATTCCGATTTAATACTTTCTATGAACTCGTCTCTAATCATATCGTTACATCGTTTCAATTAATTTCACAATTCCAGCTATTATGGCCTCTGGCTTTGGCGGGCATCCGGGGATGTAGGCATCAACCGGTATTATTTTGTCAACCGGACCGGCAAACGGAATTCCCTCGGCAAATATTCCACCTGTACAGCCGCAGGCCCCTAAAGCCACAACTTTAACCGGTTTTGCCATCTGGTCATAAACTTCAAGCAACCTGTCCTTATCCCGCCGGTTGATGGAACCATTGACCAACAGCACATCGGCATGCCGCGGACTGCCCACGAGTTTCATCCCAAACCGTTCCACATCATACCGTGGGGTAAGACAATCAATTATTTCAATATCGCAGTTGTTGCATGAAGCACCGCCATAATGAAACAGCCACAATGATTTTTTAAAGCAATAATCTTTAAATCCCACGGTTACTAATTTTAATATCCATAATAGCCCAATACAATAGCAATAATTACCAATGCATTCATCCAAATGAAGAAAAAGCGCATAGCCTGATTAATCTTCAATCTGGGGTTTGTATTTCGAATAAGGGTGATCAACAGCACAACTGCAATTAACTTCAATATGGCCCATAAAATATGCAGTCCACTCAACTGAATACCGCCCATGAATAACAAAATGATAAAAGCAGGCAGTGCAAAAAACAGCATATATTTACTCAGCTTAATCATGGCAAAAGCGGTTCCTGAGTATTCGATGAAAGCCCCTTCGGCTATCTCAGTTTCGGCTTCGCCCATATCAAAGGGAACCAGTCCCAATTTAGCCTGGATGCAAAACATACCTGCAATAAAAAGTAAAACACCCGAAATGCTACCTATATGAGCAGAAGCGACATGCTGCGCTTGCAATATCTCGTAAAGACTTGTCTCATTGCCTGATTTATAAATAATAGCAGCAATGACAAGCAAAAATGTCAATTCATAACCTATAATCAACTTCATTTCCCGGGATGCCCCAACTGATGCGAGGGGATTTCCTGATGCCATGGCGCCAATGATATAAGTCAGTGAAGGAATAGTGAGCAAATAAAATATAACAATAACATCTCCTTCAAAACCGGTATTGATTCCCAGCAGTGGCATCAATACCAGCACTGCGGCTATACTTACCCCGAACAATGCAAAAACAGGGGCAAGTAAAAATGTAACTTTCGATCCATTGGCCGGCAAAATGGTTTCTTTGACCAACAGTAGCTTAAAAAAATCATAAAAAGGTTGCAAAATAGGTGGCCCTTTGCGGAATTGCACGGCAGCAGTCAACTTCCTGTCCAATCCAGCAATTAAACCACCAACTATTGCGGTGAATAAAAATCCGGGATAAATAAAAAAGTATAAAATATGTTCTCCCATTTCGGTCTATTATGATTTCACATTCTGTTCTGGTTCTTTAAGTTGGTCCCAGGTATTTTCCCGTATAAAAATGTTTTGTTTCAATTCAAAGACATCCTGCGCTTTTGTAAGATCCTCATCAGTGATCTGCACAGCACCCTCAGGTGTTTTTTCAATGAATTTTTTCAAGTCCTTTTGATCCTCCAGGTTTAAATATTGGTCACAATGCAACTTAAACTGAAAAAAATCTGTCATCATCGTTCCAAAAGGACAAATGGTCACACATGATTTGCAGGCAATGCAAAGATTTAGCGCCCGGTTAATCATCCCGTTATCGTCCTTTTCCAGCGCTTCACACGGACAAACCTCTACACAAGGGGCATCTTCACACCTACGACACGTGTATTGAAATACAGCGATCTCCCTTACGGTTTTTAAACCTTCCATACCCTGAAAATCAAATATAACACCGGCAGGCTGGGCTTCATCGCATTGATGCTCCATACCACAATCTCTAAACCTGGACAAATCGATGACAATCTTCTTATTCATGCAATTCAGTTTTATTTCCAAATATCAGGTTCGTTTTTTATTTCCTCATATGTAAAAACAGGACCATCTTTACACACAAAGTATTTTCCCATCATGCAGTGTCCGCATTTTCCAAAGCCACACGACATGTTTTTCTCCATTGATAAATAAATTTTATCATCGGGATATCCCATATCCAGCAGTTTGGAAGTACCGAACTTCATCATTACAGGTGGACCACAAACCACAGCAATGGAGTTTTTAATGTCCACGTCGATTTTGTCAAGTAATTTGGTTACTACACCCACTTCTTCTGACCAGGTATCATCCGGTTCATCCACACTGCGCATTACTTCAAATTTCTTTACAGCCCGCAGTTCATCAATGTAAGGCTTGTAAATACAATCCTGAGGGGTTTTCGATCCGTAGCAGAATGTGAGCTTCCGTATTTTATTTTCTTCTGCTTTTAGGTTGTAAAGGAGCGACCGCAATGGTGCAAAACCGCACCCCCCACCCAATATGACAATCTCCTTATCGTAAAACTCCTCCACAGGATAACCGCGGCCATATGGCCCACGAATACCCATAGTCACGCCGGGCTTCAGTTTATGAATCTTTTCTGTTACATAACCGGCTTTCATAATGGTGATTTGCATTTCATCAGCGATTAGTGGAGATGATGACGGGGTGAACGGGGCTTCGCCAAATCCGTCGAGTGTAAGCTCAACAAACTGCCCGGTTTTAAAAGGAAAGGCACGTTCTGGCCTTAGCACAAATGATTTAATGGTTGGTGATTCCTCTATCACTTCTGTCAATTTAGCCCTTACCGGCTTATATATGTTTTTATTCTTATACACTTAAAACCGTTGAATTAAGTTCTTCAAACATTTCATTTTTATTAATTTTACCAATACAGGCTTCAATACAGCGGCCACAGCCTGTACAGGCAATAGCGTTAAACTTTTGAGGTTTCCATACATACTTACAGAAATAACGGTTCCTAAACCTTTTAGTAAGCGAATGAAGTGGGTCCTCACCCGCAGCAACGCGCTCAAAACCGGGATACTGACATGCGTCTAACTGCCTGACTTTTTCAAAGTCGGGTTTATCAATCAGTAAAAAACAGGTACATGTTGGACAAATGGTAGTACAAGCTCCACATGAAACGCACTTTTGGGAATACCTGCGCCACACCTCCTCATCAGCCTGCACCATTAGTTGACCGGTCGTTTGATAGTCAGGAAGGTTTATGTTTCGGTGGTTCAAATCACTGACAACCTCAGTTTGTTTTGCTTTCAGTTCGTTTAACTCCTCACCGCTGGCAGGAACAAGGTCAATAAATGAGTGAATTTCGGTCATTATACGATCGCCCTTTTCGGTTATTGGAGTCAGCAAAACGGCATTATCCAATGTTGCCAATGATAAGTCAGCATTTTCAGAAGGAATTGGCTGAATACCATATGATGTACAATGACAGTGCTCCTGGGAAGAAAAACAATCAGTACCTATTAAAACACAATTATCTAATCTTTTCTTAAAAACCGGGTCAGTGAATTGGCTATCTAAATAAATCTCTTTAAGAATGCTTAATCCTGCCAGATCACATGAAGGAATACCCATAACCATCAAAGGCTTTTCGATTTCTATCTCATCGGTTAAGTTCTCTTTTACCGGCAGAAAAAAAGTTTTCAGCGGAGTGGTGGGTTTGGGCTTATTATAAACAATGGCACCCATATTTTCTTGATCTATGGGTTCATAATCCATGTAGATATCATAATCAAGCGGGGCAAAAATACGATAATCGGTAATGAATTTTTTCATTACCCTGCTCCAATCGTCCCAGTTAATTTTTTGTGCGTTTGCCATTGATTATGGGATAAATTTCACATAACTAATCTACTAAAAAAAATATCCCATGTCAACTTTTTTATTATTTTAATAACTATTTTAATTAGGATTAAATTAAAATAGAAGGTATTACAAATCAAGAAATTACTAATAACACATGCAATCTGACAAATTCTTCATATATTTACGATACGTTTTCATATGAAATTCTTCACAATATGGTATCGCGTCACATATCAAAAAGATTACTCAATTATCGATCTGCACTGGTTCAGTTAAAAAAAATGGGATTTGATTATGTCTTTTCCAAAACCATTGGCGAAGAAACAGGGGTAAGTTCCGATGTTGTGCGCAAAGATTTCTCAAATATGGAAATCAGGGGTAAACGCAAAGTTGGATATAAAGTAGATGACCTGATTACAAAATTAGATGAGATGTTTGGGAAAACCTGTTGCTTCGAAATAATAGTTGTTGGTATTGGGAATATTGGTAAAGCTTTAACAAAATATGAAAATTACCTAAGTGATCGGATTAAAATAAAAGCCGGGTTCGACATTAACCCATCACGAATAAATGTGGACAATAAAATACCCATCTTGCACTTTGATGAAGTTGAGACTTTTGTAAAAGAAAACGATATCAAAGTGGCAGTGGTAACTGTTCCGGAAATTTCTGCTCAATTAGTTTGTAATAAATTGGTTGAATGCGGTATAAAAGGCATCTTAAACTTTGCGCCCGTTATGCTGAAAGTTCCCGATGATGTTTTTGTAAAAAACATCAGCTTTGCAGATGAAATAACCCGTGTATTTTACCATGCAAAAGTAAATTAACCGGAGGCTAAGCTTGAACAAAACAAGCCCAACATATCGCATCATCATTAAAGGGCTGGTACAGGGAGTTGGTTTCAGACCCTTTATTTATCGCATTGCACAACAACATCATATTTATGGCTGGGTAAGAAACTCCAATCAGGGAGTTGAAATTGAGATGCAGGGAGCTGAGTTTTCGATTAAATCATTCCTGAAAGCTATACATCAAGAGGCTCCTCCTGCCGCAGAAATCATTAGCTCAGAGATTGAAAACCCATCGCACAAAAGATCATACAGTTCATTTAAAATCGCACAAAGCCAGGATAAGTCGAACGAAATTACCGAAATAAGTCCGGATATTGCTGTTTGCCATGATTGTTTGGAGGATATGAAATCACAAGCGCATCGCAACAATTATCCTTTTACCAACTGCACCAATTGTGGGCCACGTTTTTCAATTATCAAAAGCATACCTTACGACCGGCCCCACACAACAATGGCTTCCTTTACCATGTGCCCTCAATGCAATAGTGAATACACAGACATCAGTAACCGAAGATTCCATGCACAACCTATAGCATGCAACCAATGTGGGCCTCAATACACATTGCATCAAAAAGCTGCTCAAACTAATGTTATTGAGTCAATCATAAAACAAACTGCCCGCATTATTGATGACGGTGGAGTAATAGTTGCAAAAGGAACTGGCGGATTCTTTATTTGCGGAGATGCTCGCAAAGAAACCGTAGTAAAAAAAATAAGAACTTTAAAAAAACGCGACCAGAAACCTTTTGCCGTAATGTTTTCAGGAATCAAAGCATTAAAAAAACATATTCAACTAAACAAACAGGAACTTGAGTGCATACAAGCATGGCAACGTCCGGTAGTTTTACTTAAACAAAAATCCAACTCATTAGCGCACAACATTAATGAAGGATTAAAGACACTTGGCTGTATCTTACCCTACATGCCACTCCATTATCAAATTTTTGAAGAATTGAACACTGATGCAATTATTTACACCAGTGCCAATTTCTCCAACAATCCCATCATTAAAGACAACCAACATGCGCTCACATATTTTGGCGAGAAGGTCAGCGGCATTTTAAGCTATAACAGGAATATAGAGAACCGGATTGATGATTCGGTAGTACAAATCACTCAAAATAAAATACAACTTTTAAGAAGAGCCCGGGGATTTGCGCCTCGATCTATTCAGCTGCCCAATTCTGAACACAAGATACTGGCCATGGGTGCCGATCAAAAAAGTTGCTTTGCCATCGGAACGCCAGGCAAGGCTGTTTTAAGTCAACATATGGGGGAATTGAGCAATGCAGAAACCTATAGCTTTTACCAAAACGCTATTGAGCAATTCATGAAACTTTTTCATCTCAAATCCCCAAAGGCAATTGCAATTGATGCCCACCCGGATTACGTGAGCAGTAACCACGGTCAAAAAATCTCAAGGTATTTCAACATTCCGCTAATTCGAACATTTCACCATCACGCGCACATAGCTTCTGTAATGGCTGAACACCAAATTACAGAAAAAGTAATCGGTATCAGCATGGATGGCACTGGCTACGGCCGCGATGGACACATTTGGGGAAGCGAATTTATGACATGCGACCTCCGGGAATTTACAAGGGCGTACCACTTTGAGTACATGCCAATGCCGGGCGGTGAAACTGCCATTAAATCTCCATGGAAAATGGCCATTTCCTTCATCCTGCAATCATTCAAAAATGGAGAAACCCTGGCGCTTCAGCTTTTTGGCAAACAAGTCGGTGAAAATCAGGTGAAGCTGGTGATTGAGAGTGTTAAAAAGGACATCAACTGCCCACTTACTTGCGGAGCAGGACGCTTATTCGATGCTGTTGCAGCAATACTGGGCGTTTGTCTTAACTCATCCTACGAGGCTGAAGCCCCCATGAAGCTCGAATCTCTTGTAAAAAATACCCAGATTGACTCTTATGCTTTCAGAATTAAAAAAAATCACGTATCTTTTAATGAGATGTTTCATCAAATCATTTCTGATATGAAAAACAACGAAACACAATCAGTAATTGCGACCAGGTTCCATCAAACCATGATTGAAGTTATTGTTGAAATTGCTCAAGCTTTACGAAAGCAATATGATATCAACACCGTGGCGCTCTCGGGTGGTTTATTTCAGAACATGACCATCGTCCAAAATACAGTACAGCAGTTGGAAGCAAAACAGTTCAGATGTTTGATCAACGAAAAAGTACCGCCCAATGACGGCGGTATAGCATTGGGACAATTGGCCATAGCCAATGCACAGATGAGTAGTACCTGAAAATATCTGACGGAAAACATTTTAAGAACTTAAAAACCCAAACCTATGTGTTTAAGCATCCCGGCCAAAATAGAAGGCATCGAAGGCGACGAAGCCATTGTTTCTATCAATGGCGCGGCCTACAAAGCCGGCATTCATCTCATTGATAATCCAAAAATTGGTGAGTATGTGCTTTTACATGCTGGATTTGCCATACAAAAAATCAATGACAAAGAAGCTAAAGAGACCCTGGAGCTTATAAAGCAGATGAATAATATTAGTTCCGAGACATGAAATATGTACATGAATTCAGAAATAAAGAGCTCTCAAAAAAGCTCATAGAAGCCATTCACCACTCAACCACCGGGCAATACACTTTCATGGAAGTTTGTGGTGGACATACCATGGCCATACAAAAATTTGGAATTCCATCACTGCTTCCAGCAGGAATAAAATTACTTTCAGGCCCGGGTTGCCCGGTTTGTGTAACAGAAAAATCCTACATCGATACTGCCATTGCATATGCAAGAATTAAAAACATCATCATAGCCACTTTTGGCGATTTAATACGCGTCCCGGGTTCCAGAAGCTCACTTGAAGAGGAAAAAGCCCAGGGAAACGATATCAGAATAGTATTCTCAGCCTTAGACGCGCTTACAATAGCAAAAGAAAACAGGAACAAACAGGTTATTTTTCTGGCCATTGGATTTGAAACTACCGCTCCGGGCACTGCAGTAGCGGTAGAAGAAGCTAATAGAACCGGGCTAAAAAACTTTTTCATTCTAAGTGCCCATAAATTAATGCCACCTGCAATGAAAGCCATTGTAGACGAAGGAATTAAAATTGATGGTTACATTTGCCCGGGACATGTTAGCACCATCACCGGATCAGCAATCTATGATGAAATTGCCAAAAAATACGGGATACCCTGCGTTATATCGGGTTTTGAACCGCTGGACCTGTTGCAAACCATTTTAACCCTGATAAAAAAAGTAAATAAAAACGAACCAACCGTAGAAATTCAATATAAACGGGCCGTGCATCCAAGTGGCAATCTAAAGGCACAGGAAATAATGAAAAAAATATTTACTGCAACCGATAGCGAATGGCGAGGATTAGGCAATATTGCCAAAAGCAAACTTACACTCAATAAAGCCTATGAACATTTCGATGCAGAAAAAAACATCCCTGTTGAAGTGGAAGAAACCATTGATGACAAAGGCTGTATTTGCGGAGAAATATTAAAAGGATTACAATCGCCACCGGAGTGCGCACTTTTCGACAAAAGTTGCACACCCGATAACCCGGTGGGGGCTTGCATGGTGTCAAGTGAAGGGGCTTGCCAGGCCTATTACCGCTATCAAACAAAAAAAGAAACATCATGAACAACCAAATAAGACTCGGTCACGGCAGCGGAGGTAAATTAATGCATGATCTGATTCATGATATGTTTTTTAAGCACTTTAGTAATACAATGCTCACTAAAGAGGCCGATTCAGCTATACTAAAAACTACCGGCAAAAGCATGGCCTTTACAACCGACTCATTTGTAGTACATCCGCTATTTTTCCCAGGAGGTGATATTGGTAAACTTTCGATTTGTGGCACCTTAAATGACCTTGCAGTTTGCGGCGCCATACCGCAATACATCAGTGTGGGGTTTATACTTGAAGAAGGTTTTTCATTAAAAGAACTGGAGAAAATTGTAATTTCTATGGCCCGGGAAGCTCAAAAAGCAGGAGCCAATATTGTAACCGGTGACACTAAAGTTGTACGAAAAGGACAAGCTGACAAGCTCTTTATCAACACCAGTGGCATAGGAACCATTCCGGATTATGCCGAACATTTTTCAGCCGGCAAAAATATTCAACAAGGCGATGTGGTAATCATTAACGGATCATTAGGCGATCATGCCATTGCAGTGCTTTCTGCACGGGAAGATTTGTCGTTTCAAAGCACCCTTAAATCAGATTGTGCATCACTCACTCACATGATCCATCAACTCCTGAAAAGTGATTTTGATATCAAATTTATACGTGACCTCACACGCGGAGGACTTGCCACATGCCTGAATGAAATTGCACAAACACAAGCCATCGACATTGAAATTCAGGAAGAACACATACCGGTAAAAGAACCGGTAGAAGGCATATGCGAAACACTTGGATTTGATCCTTTATACCTGGCCAATGAGGGAAAAATAGCCATCATTGTGTCGGCAAAAGATGCAGATAAAGTGATCGAGTCCCTCAGAAAAGACACATTGGGCAGAGAAAGCGCTATTATCGGACAAGTAAAAAAAGGAAATCACGGAATAGTGACAGCAGAAAGCGTTATCGGAGGAAAACGTATGTTACAAATGCGGTCCGGGGAACAATTACCAAGAATTTGTTAACCATTGCTAACTACAGATAGAACCATGCATGAAATAGCCATAGTCGAAAACACCTTTAGAATAATATTGGAAGTGGCCCGGCAGCAAGAAATTTCAAAAATTAACAGGGTAAACTTCCTGATAGGAGAAATGCACGGCATTGTTCCCGGCATTTTTCATCATGCATTTGAGAGTGCTGCTGCAGAGACCATTGCTGAAGAAGCAGACCTGAATTTAGAAATTGTACCCATTAAAATGAAATGCAACCACTGCGGACATACGTTTTTCATACAAAATAGCGAGTATCAATGCCATCAATGTAAAAGCATTGACCTCGAGCTTATAGGCGGCAAAGAACTAACCATCAAAAGCATAGAAGGAGAGTAATTATGGAAATAAAAATTATGCGCAACGTTCTGGATAAAAACCAGAACAAAGCAAACGAAATCAGAAAATTGCTTAAAGAGAAGCAAATTAAAATGTTCAACTTCATCAGTTCCCCGGGATCAGGCAAAACTACCATACTTGAGCTTATTTGTAAGGAATTTGCCCACATTAAGCGACTTGGGTTAATAGAAGGTGATGCCTACACAGACCGCGACGCCCAGCGACTAACAGTATTCAATGTGCCTGTAATACAAATCAATACAGAAGGTGCGTGTCATCTTGATTCTCACAGCATAAGCAAAGCGCTTGAAAATCTCAATCTGGACGAACTCGACATTATAATAGTCGAAAACGTGGGTAATTTGATTTGTCCAACTGCCTTTGATCTTGGAGAGCATTACCGTATTGCTGTAGTTAGCACAACAGAAGGCGACGACAAGCCAATCAAATACCCCATGCTATTCAGAGAAGCACAGGCTGTAATTTTAAATAAGACTGATCTCATTCCATATACCAATTTTTCACTGGAACACTTTAACGAAGATCTGCAAAAGCTTAATGGTAAAATTCCTTTGTTCCGGATATCGAGTACGAAAAAAGATGGCATTACACCCATGATGAACTGGTTCAAAGAGCAATTTAGTTAAACATATGTATCTTGACCAGAATGAGATATTTGAAAGCCTTACATTTCAACATAAAATGTTTGTTCAATCAAGCCAAAGCATGGAACCTGCCCGTAATAGATAACGGTAAATATCTGGTTATGGTTTCCAGGTCGAAGCTATTCAGTGTATACAGGGAAGTATTAGTAAGAATTACCGATGATTAATCCGGCCAATTCAAACAATTCACTATCCTTTAACACTTCATATTTTAAAATAACACAATAAATTGTAACTTTACCGTTTTAATAACGTCGTATTGACATATTTTAGCGATAAATTAACCCAAAACCCAACATTTACAGACAAAAAATTTGTCATTGTAAAACCCATTAACCATGATCAAAATTGAAAACTTACACAAATCTTATCAGGTAGGACTTAATCGACTTCATGTACTTAAAGGTCTGAATTTCACAATCAACGATGGAGAACTGGTTTCAATTATGGGATCCTCAGGATCAGGGAAATCAACACTTCTTAACATTTTAGGCCTGCTCGATAATTATGATGAAGGCGCTTTCTTTCTGGACGATTTATTGATTAAAGATCTCAATGAAACAAAAGCCGCAGCTTACAGAAACAAATACTTCGGTTTTGTCTTTCAATCCTTTAATCTTATCACTTTTAAAAATGCGCAGGAAAACGTTGCTCTGCCCCTATATTATCAGGGAGTAAACCGTAAAAAGCGCAATCGAATAGCGCTGGAATACTTAGATAAAGTAGGACTTGTAGACTGGGCTGCCCACTTGCCCAGCGAACTCAGCGGAGGACAAAAACAACGCGTAGCGATAGCACGTGCACTGGTCACAAACCCAAAAGTAATACTGGCAGACGAACCTACCGGTGCACTCGACAGCCAAACCTCCTATGACGTAATGGATATACTGAAAGATATTAATCAAAGTGGAATTACAGTTATCATCGTTACGCACGAGCATGATATCGCAGAAATGACAAACCGCATCATTAAGCTGCATGACGGACAAATAATGAAAGCCGAAGAAGCCGAAAAATCAGCATCTTATGTTTGATATTGACAAATGGCAGGAAATTTTTTCGACCATTCGGAAAAACAAACTGCGCACATTTCTCACTGCTTTCAGTGTGGCATGGGGCATCTTTATGCTAATTATTTTACTCGGAGCTGGCAAAGGTATTCAGAATGCTGCGATGCATAACTTTGAGTCTGATGCTGTAAATAGCTTGTGGGTTTATACTGGCAAAACCAGCAAATCGCACGAAGGCTACCAACCGGGACGCAATATTCGTTTTACAAACAAAGACTTTAAAGAAACTAACCGGTTAAACCATGAAGTTATTCAAACCAGCTCGGCACGGCTAAGTGTTTGGAGTGCCAATATACACTACAAAGATGAACTCGTGGGACACAGGGTATATGGTGTGCATCCGGGAACTGAGGAACTGGAACAACTCACTTTTAACCAGGGTCGCTTCATTAATAAACTGGATATGGAGCACAGCAAAAAAGTAGTTTCCATTTCCTACAAAACAAAAGATGCACTCTTTAAAAAAGATGAAAACCCACTTGGCAAATACATTCGATTGGGTGACATGCCATTTAAAGTAATTGGCGTTTTCAAAGACCAGTCAGAACGCGATAACGAGCGTGTTTATGTGCCCATCACCACTGCCCAAAGGGCTTTTGGTGAAGGAAACCGCATACATAACCTGGCATTTACTGCTGAAAACATCTCTATTGAAGAAAGTGTGGACTTAGAGGAAAAACTAAGACAACAATTTGCCGCTCGCCACCACTTTGACCCGGAAGATGACCGGGCCATGTGGGTTAACAATAATATAGAGAACGCAAAAGATGTAAGGAGTGTCTTTACAGGCATATCAATATTTGTGTGGCTCATTGGCATTGGGACCATTATTGCCGGTATTGTGGGCGTAAGCAACATTATGCTGATTGTGGTAAAAGAACGCACCAAAGAAATTGGCGTACGAAAAGCAATTGGAGCTACGCCCTGGTCGGTCATTAATCTCGTGTTGCTGGAAGCCATAACCATTACTACGCTGGCCGGTTACATTGGCCTTGTATTGGGTGTTGGACTTTTAGAACTAGTATCGGCGAATATGCCCAATTCAGATTTTTTCAGAAACCCTGAAGCAGACTTTTCCGTGGCAGTAAGCGCTACCATATTACTTGTTGTAAGTGGCGCAATAGCAGGATTAATTCCGGCCAGAAAAGCTGCAAAAATTAAACCCATTGTCGCACTTCGCGACGAATAAAACCTTGACGATATGTTTGATATTGATCGTTGGCAGGAAATCATTCATACACTAAAAAGCAATAAGCTACGCACCTTCTTAACAGCCTTCGGGGTATTTTGGGGTATTTTTATGCTTACCGTAATGCTGGGGGCAGGCACAGGCCTTCAAAATGGCATATACCAGAATATGGGAGATTTTTCGACCAATTCCGCTTTCATGTGGACACAAAAGACCACCGAGCCCCACAAAGGATTTGAAGCAGGCAGAAACTGGAACTTCAATAATGGTGACACAAAAGCAATACTCGATAATGTATCGGGTATTGACTTGCTGGCGCCCCGCATTCAGGGATATGGTGGCGACGGGGCCACCAATGCTGTATACAAAGACAATACCGGCTCATTCAGTATTTATGGCGACTACCCGGCCTGGAATAAAATTGACCCGCTCACCATCACTGATGGACGCTTTATTAATGATATGGATATTGCCAGACGCCGCAAAGTTGTGGTAATAGGCAAACGCGTAAAAGAAATTTTATTTGATAAAGGCGAAGAACCCCTAAATAAATTTATCCGCATAAACGGTGTTTACTTTCAGGTCGTTGGTGTGTTCAAATCAAAAAAATCGGGACAGCAAGCCAATAACGAAAACCAGAATGTACACATCCCTTTTACCACCCTGCAGCGACTTTACAACTATGGCGATAAAGTATTCTGGTACGCAATGACCAGTCATAAAAGCACTAGCGTATCGGCCGTAGCCGGGGAAGTGATAAAAGTGGTTAAACGCCGGCACAACATAGCCCCGAACGACGACCAGGCTGTTGGACATGTCAATGTTGAAGAACAATTCATGAAGGTACAAAATCTTTTTACCGGCATCAATTTCCTCATATGGTTGGTTGGAATAGGCACATTACTCGCAGGAGTTATCGGGGTATCCAACATCATGCTTGTGGTTGTGCGGGAAAGGACAAAAGAAATTGGCATACGCCGGGCAATAGGCGCCAAACCCGTTAAAATTACCAATCAAATCCTGATGGAATCACTTGTTCTAACAGCTTCAGCCGGTTGGATGGGGCTGGTAGTTGGCGTAGGACTTATCGAACTTATTAACTCAGCCATGGGCGAAGGTTCGGATTTTTTCACCAATCCAACCGTCAATTTCAGCGTAGCCATTACAGCCTTAGTTATTTTAATAATATCAGGCGTATTTGCAGGCATGCTCCCAGCCAAAAGAGCCTTAAGAATAAAACCTATTGAAGCATTAAGAACCGAATAAAAAATCATTATAAACTTAAAACCATGAAAAAGTTTTTTCGCATTTTACTGTATGTCATTATCGGTGTCGTTTTTATTGGAACCATTGGCTTCCTTTATCAAAAATCGCAACCTAAAGAAAAAATATACGAAATTGAGAAGCCTTTTATTACCGATATTGAAAACAAAACTGTTGCTACCGGAACCATAATTCCACGCAAAGAAGTAGAGATTAAACCACGTGTGAGTGGTATCGTAACAGACATTTATGTAAAACCGGGTAAAGTACTCAAAGAAGGCGACCTAATTGCTAAAGTTATGGTTGTTCCGGATATGGTTAGCCTCAATAATGCTGAAGCCCGGCTGGAACAAGCAAAAATCAGTAAAAAAGATGCACAAAGAAAATACGACCGGCAAAAATCGCTCTTCGACAAAGGCGTAATACCTGTGGCAGACCTTGAACAAGCCGAAATTGTCTTGAGAAATGCCGAAAGCGAGCTTGATGCAGCAAGAAACAACCTGAACCTCATTAAAGAAGGTGTCTCGCAAAAAAAAGGTTCGGTTACCAATACCCTCATTAGAAGTACAATCGATGGCATGGTACTCGACATTCCTGTTGAAGAAGGCAACTCGGTAATTGAGAGCAACACTTTTAACGATGGTACCACCATTGCAGTAGTGGCCAATATGAATGAAATGATTTTCGAAGGGAAAATCGACGAAAGCGAAGTTGGAAAAATTAGAAAGGGCATGCCCCTTAAACTTACTGTCGGAGCGTTAGAAGATGTAACTTACGACGCTATACTGGAATACATAGCACCCAAGGGCGAGGAAGAAGAAGGTGCAGTAAAATTTAAGGTTAAGGCAGCAGTGAAACTCAAAGATGATTATTTTATCCGTTCCGGCTATTCTGCCACTGCCGACATCGTTTTAGAACGCAAAGATAGCGTAATGGCCATAAAAGAGAGCCTCATAAAATTTGAAGATGAAGGCGACTCTGTGTATGTGGAAGTAGAAACTGAGCCACAACAGTTCGAAAAACGCTATATCGACGTAGGTATAAGCGATGGTATAAACATTGAAGTACTCAATGGCATTGATAAAGATACTCGCATAAAATCTAAACTTCTGGTAAAGGAAAAACTAAAAGAAAAGCAAGAAGAAGAATCTGAAGAAAAAGCGTAAAGTAATGCACTGAATAAATAGCAAAGCTGCCCCTCCCCCGGGGCAGCTTTTTTTTGTAATAAAAAGGTCGTAACTTTCGTGTAGTATCTAAAAAAACACCAGATCAAAAGAAAACATATGGAACTTTATAACAAAACCGACCAAAAAATTCACTGGCTAAGCCAGCCCATTGCAAAGGCTAACCGCACGTTTGTACAGACAAAAAAAGATGACAGCCACACAAATCTCTACTTCGACCCCCTTTCCAACCGGATTCTTGGGCGGTGGATAGATACCGGTAAAGGCAAAGTAATACTTGCCCTTAATCTTACAAAACAAACATATGAGTGGCTCAACGACAAACTCATACCAATAGCTGCAGTGGCTTATGCTACAAAATCAATGCAGGAAATTGAAACAGAAATCACCGAATCGCTCATGATTATTGGCATCAACCCTGATGGATTTACAGAGCCTATGCATTATGAAATACCTGAATACGATTTTATTGAAGAAAAAGTCGACCTGCTTAGTGCCGAAGATATTACACAGTGGACATATTTCAGAAAATTGGCTAATGAAACCTGCCAACTTGTGCTGGGACACCTGCAAATTGAAAAAGAAATCAGGATTTGGCCACACCATTTTGACACCGGCATTTACATTGAACCCAATGACGATCTAGGTATTGGATTTGGCCTTGCCATGGAAGATGATATGATTGAAACTCCGTATTTTTATTTATCTGGCTATTCGCTTAAAGGAAAAATAAACTATCTAAACCTCCCGGATATTTCACCAGCCCAGTGGGAACTTAACGAAAACTGGGAAGGTGCCATTCTGCCCATAGATTCTTTAGAAGAAACACCTTACAAAAGCTTTCAGAAAACGCTAATGGACTACCTCAACAAATCACTTGAGTGGTACCTGCAAATGAGAATTGAATAAAATCAACAAATGTTACGATGAGGCGTTAATTGAAAAAAACACTTTATGCCAGAGATAAAAAACATTTCCACAAAAGAAGTTAGTCAAAAACAAAACAACAAAAAATCAATTTTCATAGACTCCAGACCGGTAGATGCATTTAACGGATGGCGGCTTAAAAACGAATCCCGCGGCGGACACATACCCGGCGCCATTAGCCTCGATGCAAAATGGACCAAATACATCGACTGGATTGAAATTGTAAGACAAAAAGGTATCGTGCCTGAAGATGACATTGTCATTTATGGTTACGATGAAGCTGCAAATAACGAGGTAGCCTCCATGTTTGCCACTGCAGGATACCAAAATATTGCCATTTACCCGCACTTTACTACCGAATGGATCCCAAATACTGACTTGCCGCTAAAAAAGCTGGCTCGCTACAAAAACCTCGTCCCTGCCCAATGGCTAAAAAAGGCTATAGATGGTAAAAAAGTTGAGCATCTCGAGGGCGAAAACCTGGTCATTTGCCATGCGCATTACCAAAACCCCAAAGATTATGATGCGGGCCATATACCCGGAGCCATACCTATGGATACCAACTGGCTGGAATCGATGGAAACATGGAACCGCAGGTCGCCCGAAGAGATAAAAACCGTACTCGAAAAATCGGGCATCACCCAAAACAGCACAGTAGTTGTTTACGGCCGTTTTGCCGCACCGCACAACGAAGACCCTTTTCCGGGCAGTAGCGCCGGACACCTCGGAGCCATGCGCATCGCATTCATCCTGCTTTATGCTGGCGTAAAAAATGTAAAAATACTCAATGGCGGATTACAATCGTGGAAAGATGCCGGGTTTGAAATTACATCCACACCCACAGCACCTGAAGCGGCGGCTGATTTTGGAGCAGAAATTCCCGGCCGCCCTGAACTGGCCGTTGATGTACCACAAGCCAAAACCATGCTCCAATCCGGTGATGCCAATTTGGTTTGCATACGCAGCTGGAAAGAGTATATAGGCGAAGTAAGCGGTTACAACTACATAGAAAAAACCGGCCGCATACCCGGTGCCGTATTTGGCAATTGCGGTTCTGATGCCTACCACATGGAAAACTACCGCCATTTGGACCACACCATGCGGGCTTTCCCCGAAACTGCTGAAATATGGGAAGATGCCGGCATTACACCCGATAAGCACAACGCCTTTTATTGTGGCACCGGATGGCGCGGCAGCGAAGCATTCCTCAACGCCTGGCTCATGGGTTGGCCCCGCGTTTCGGTTTATGATGGCGGCTGGTTCGAGTGGAGCAACGACCCCGCCAATCCCATTGAAACCGGTCACCCCAAAGATATCGACACCAGCAAAAAAATAATGCAGAATTTGCTGTAGGAATTAAATTGGTTCAAACCGAATCCTATTATCCACTACTAATTAAGGGAAGTTTTCATTTGCTTTTTGGCGCACTAAGCGTAGTGCGGGTTTTATAGCACTTCACTTTAAGCTTACCGAAATGTTTATTTAATATATTTGCTTTCATATCACCACTTTCGCCAGCATAACGTTTACACAATATTGCGGTACGTTTTATTTATTAAAATGTCAAAATTTATATTGTGGGGGCCTTTAATAAAGCTATGCTTATTAAGGCTTGAATCAGTTCATGTTAAATTAGTTCCTTTACATCTTTATTCGCTCCATACTCATCAACAACTGCTGAGATCAAATCATCCATACTTATACTACCTCCACCCCCTAGTTTCAAAACTCGAATAGCTTCAACCCATTGACCTTTTCCTGTTTGGCTAAGATTAATCAATGATAAATCTCCACCAGCAGATACCCATATTTGATTATCTCGCAAACCTCCTGGATAAAGCTTACACATTATTTCAACCAATTTTTGTGATCGGCTGCGCTCTTCGGCATCCTTTTCTAAGTCCAATTGATCTATGAGACCAAACAAGAATGCAGCTACATTGGCTGATGCATATGGTTGAAAACCCTTTGCATCCATTTCGCTCTTTTTGTCTACTAAGTCGGATATTCCACGAAGCAGTAGTGTTTTCACCAAGGGACGCATACGACAAACTTCTAAAAAGCCCAATCCCTCCATTTCAATTGCGAGTGCATGACTGGCATTCTGCTTTAGAAATTGATGTAAATCAGAATCAATCGAAGCGTCCACCTTTTCGCCAGAAGCTATGGTGCCAGTGTAAGTATTAATCACTGGAGCCAATTCCTTCTTCACAAGATCACTTGCTTTTAGCTTCCAGTCTTCGCTTTCAGAGTATTTTGCAGCCAAACGTTCTAATGCGTATGTTGAAGTCCCAAACTTCGGTCTGGGTTTAAAGTTGTGACTTTCAGCTTTGCCTCTTTCAAATCCATAGACATCTTGCCCAATAACAATATCGCCAACCTTCACATCCTTTAATCCTCCTGCAACACCAACAAAAAAAGCATATTCAGGATCGAAGTGGTCAATGGCACGCTCTGTTTCAATGGCGGCATTTACATTGGTTTGATCGGTACGTCCAACAATCACATCAAATTCACCATTCTTGGACTTATATATGCCTTTAGTATAGTCGGTTTTTGTTTTTGCATGCGATATTGGCTTTTTGTTTTCCAAATACTCCTCAACAGCAAAACGTTCAACTTTTAAGGCAGTAAGAATAAGTATAGGTTTCTTCATAGCGATTGTATAAGTTTATCTAATGTTTCGTCTCTATTGAAATCTTTTTGCATCTCTTGTAATAGTTTTTCTACTGATGGCCTTCCACCGTTTCGAATATGGTCGAGGGCAGCGACCCAAATCTGTTTTCCTGAAACCCCTTGATTTGGTATTTCTTCCATTTTTCCACCAGCCCTTGTCCAAAGTCCATTTTGTGTTGGCCCTAAATAATATTTTTCAGCAGCTTTAGACAATAACAATTGCCACCATTCATCTGGTGTAGTTGCATCCGATTTCAACCCGCTAATGGAAAGATTCCACCTACTCCAGAAATCCAGTAGGTGACTGCAATGTAATAAGGCTGGTGTTGTATCCTTCCTGTGGAAACGCTGATGGTATAAACTTTTTGCTATTTGCTTCCAACTATTTTTCGTAATCAACTTACCAAATTGTTCGGATTCTAACTTTGTAAAGTGATTCTCTTTAAGCAATGTTTGGGCATGCTGCTTTCCGAGCTCTGGAATTATATTGAACAGTCGTAATTTGCTTGAAAGTGATATCGTCTGACTTCCAACGATTTGCTGCTGAACTTCTTCCAATCGAATACCTTTTTGTAATTCTGCTTCGAGATCATTGGGATGTAGTTGTCCTGAGGCAAATTCATCAATCAGATCTAAAATTGTTGCTTTAACGAAACCAGTTCGTATACTAGCAGGTAAATAATGCCAGATAGATGATCGTTCTGGATAGTCTTTCAGACTGCTGTAATTGCTTAAGCTCATCGCTTTAAGCAGTTTATCACTAAAGGAATTTCCACCGAGCAGATGATCCATGATTCCGAAAAGTGTCTGTTGTGGATTATGAATACCAGACCATACCTGGCCGCCCTCTTCAATAGCTACTTTCCAACAGTTTTGCCATCCATCACTGGCAATCTTAATTCCTTTAAGCAGGGTACCGTTCGCTGCAATTAGCCTTCCTGCGATTCGATGCAATCTTAAATCTGTGTGTTGTGCCGCTATCGGAACGAAATCATCAGGTTTAATGTCTTGTGAAAAGGCTTCAAATGCTTCGATATGTTTATCATCTGTATCAATTTGTAATTGAGCTTCAATAGCATCTGACGGTGAGTAATGTTTTGCAGCCACTTTTGCATGGAGCAAAAGCCAGTCTTTTTCAGTTGCCATTTTTAATACTAATTCTGATATGGTAGCATCAAGTTTTGGAAGTTTTTTTGATAATTCGTTCTCAGCATCATCAGGTAACCACGAGGCATGTTTGGATATCAGCTCAGGTTCTTTTATCATCCATTGCCACAGAATTTTTGAATCGCTGGTTTGACGATTTTTCAAACGACCATTTATATAATCAGTAACTGTTTTGCACCACCAATTGGAAGTTTCAGCTTTCAATGCCTGAATCAAGATACTGCCACCTTGTTTCGCCTCTTTGCCGTCTAAAATATTTTTAAATAGCCACTCGCGCAATGAACTTGACACCAATTCTTTTGCTTTAGGAAAACCTTTCCAGCTTTGATAACTGAGGGCTTTAATATGATCTATTTTGGCTGTAGGAATAGCTTGTAAAATAGCAGCAACGAGCCTGCTCTTTCCTCTAATACCAGACTTTTCATCGGGGGTGACTCGAGAAATAAAATTGGATAGAACCAGCATTCTATTTAACATTGGGTTTTGATCCAACTGATGGTAGACTTTGCCATGGTTTTGAAGCCTACTGAGCAAATCAATCGAAATGATTTTCGGTTCAAAATCATCAATCAAGGCTTGAAAGGATGATGCTTTTTGAGTATTCCCTGCTAGCCATTGCGCAGCTTCCGATTGTAGGCTTTCTGATTCATCAGTATCTAAAACACGGAAATCATGACGTTCCCACAGTATTTTTGCCTCAGCAGGAATATAGATCAGATTAAGATTTTCTTCTTTTACATAACTAGGGCTAAAGGCCGCTCCGATTCTCATTGTGTATTTAACCTCCAACGGTAGCTGCGGCCAAATACGATCAATAAATTCCCAGTACCCATTTTCACCCAACCATACAAAGTTTTCTTCCCGTAATAGGGCATTTGAGGCAGCGGCTTCCCTTTCATTCAATTTATCTGATAATTTCTTTGAATCAAGTGGATCATACTCCAGCACTTGCATTTCCGCTGCCTTATTTATTGAGGACATGTGAAACTTGAACAATTGGCTTAACAGGGTAACCCTCTGAAGATCGGCCTTTCGTATGAATAAAACATGAGCAAATACTCGCCCAGTCCGTAGTTCAGGGCTCCTGTCTGGAAAGGTTTTTATAAGTAGAAATTGGTCTTCTACAATTAGACCACGGAGAACAGGTTCGGAAAGGACTCCTCCTTGAGGTCGATCAGCAAGATCTGTTTTGCCACTCACATGTCTAAAAAGGTCTTTTTTTTCGTCAGAAGCTGCTAATAGATCATGTCCTTTAGTTTTTTTCGGGACTTCCCCATAAATAGCTTGTTGAATAGTTATCATAATGTAAGTACTTCTTCAATGAGTCGGGTTAGATCTTTTTCTTTAGGGTTTTCATTCATCACTAAGTATCCAAAGTTTTCAGGTAGCTCATCCAAGTATTTATCTCGATTCTCCTGGTTTTGCAGTGGAAACTCCTGTGCTGAGACTCCTACAACCTTAAATTTTTCAGGTAACCAGTTGGCAGCAATAAATTGATAAAAAAGGGGCATTTTATGCTGCAGCACTTCCTCTGGTTTTTCATTTGTTTTTAACTCATCCCAGCACGTTAAAGCAATAAGCAATCGTGGTGTCTCAATAAGATCTTTCATACCCGTTTCACGCGCATGAAGTATTACCTGAATTAATTCAATGAAATGAGATTGATCGGAAGCTCCGGTAATTACTGTCTTATTTTTTTTCTTTTCTTGTTCGGCAAATCCTTTCATGCTAAGGTCGAATCGCTGCTCGATCTCTGATGGGCGAACAAAAAGAATCCAGCGATCGTTTTTTTTAGCCCGCTCAATCCATGTTTTATCGTATTCCATTTGTGCCACAAGATCGCGCACCTGCTCTCCTCCATAATCTTTGCAATGCAACACAAACTCATGGTCGTTTTGCCTTACCGGAATCTTCACCTCCAAGTTGTCCGTTGAGGGAGTCGGTTCGGTTTCCTGTCCATCTGCTAATCGATCATACGCCATTTTGATTGCTTCAATATTGTCAGGTGTCTCCAACAATTTCAGCTTTCCAACGCGATTAATAAGGCGACCATATAATTGCGCCAGAAAAGTAGTTTTTCCTGACTTGGGTGGACCGATAATTAATATTTCATTATTTGCTGTCATAACTACCTCGATATTTAAAGAACGAATCATCTGTAACCATTTCCACTGGAGAAATGCGAAGAGGTTTAGGCTGTGATATTTCCTCAAGTACGGATTCAGCTACCCCTATGTTGTTGATATGGCAAAGCTGATCGGAATCGGATTTCGAATAATTGCTAATCATCAGCGATGTTGCTCCAGGAAATGTTGCTGACAGATTTCTTTCTATTGATTCAATAACGGTTTTCCGTTCTTTTCTCACCTGATCATTCAAATCAGCTTTAGACCATACGATAATAACTGGCCTATCTCCAAGTCCTTTTTTTACCTGCTCAGATAATTGTACTATGTCACGCTTCGCACGGCCACGCTGTTTAATAATCGCTTCACAGTCTACAAAAAATAGAAAGGCGTGGGCATTCTTATAAATCCAGCGGGCATTTTCAGCGGCAGGATCGTTCACATTGTCAGCCCATTTAGTAAATACCTCGCCAGATGAATCTGCAAATAGGATATCGTGCAACAAACTATCATTACGCAGCGCAAGGTGATAAAGGCTGTAAAAATCTTTATCCGAAGGTGTAGCATCGGGATTTTTAATCGTACCGTCTTCTTGAACTTGAAGTGTTTTTGCCTGTAACTCCCATCCTTGCAGCGTAATGCTTCCAGCAAAGTCCCATTTGTCGATTCGCTTTCCATTAAAAAGTAAGGAATATAACATAGCAAGATAGGTAGTTTTCCCTGCTCCTGATGCCCCTACTAAACCAATGATTTTAGGTATGCCACGGTGGGCGATGATATTTATTTCATCTGGTTTCAGCCAATTTCCTGTCCAAGGAATAGTCTTAGAATCTTTGGCCTTCTTGTTTTCTTTAGTAGAGGTGTCCTCAGTGTCTGTTTTTTTATAATTTGGACACTGTTCATGCAGGGGGCCTCCTAATTCTTGGCAGAAATCCACAGGGGCGTGACAATCATCTCTACTACATCTTCGTTTTGCCATATCTTGAATTATTTAGCCGTAGCCAGTTTTTGTGCCTGAAGCCCGTGAAACAACCATACAGCCAAATCAGAGACCGACAACTTAGCCTTCTTATCGATACCGGTATGGTCAAAAAAATCTGAAGTTTTTCCAGTTTGTACCGTGTATGCCCACGCAATTATCAGAGGCTTCCGTTCCTCTCCATCTGCTGAATGTTTCTCTAATATTGCTTTGATTGTTTCATTAAGCTTGATACTTTCTTTTAACCAATCAGTGAGCAATCGTTTTTCCTCCGTTTGTTCCCCATGAACATCTTTAAGTGTTTCACGCAGGAGGAAATCTACACTCTCCGGATAAATAGCATTTACTTGTTCCGCAAGATCAACTGCCATGGTAACTGCTGCGTTTAATTGGTCAAGGCTTCGATAACTCGTATTAAGCGACTTAGAGTATAGAGATTGTTTCCACCAAAGCAGCCCACTTCTTTTATTGTTGGCTGCAATGCTATTAGCAAAAGATTTATTTAGTTCCTCGAAAAAAGGTTGAAGTTTGGCAAAGTAGGAGTCTAGGCTTTTTTGTATGGAGGTATAAATTGTCGAAAAATATTTAATTTGTTGAGATAAAGCAGAATTAACGACTTCAGTTATTCCTTTTGCTGAGTGCTCAGCCGCAAATTTGGGCCATTGCCAATCATTTTGCCCCTGATGGTGCGGGTTTGCACCTCCTCCTGCGTTGTTTTTCCACCCTGAGTGAACCATTGCATTTAGTAAATGCTTCTGCAGTGTTTCATTATCTATTTTTGCCGTTTTAACATCTGAAATAGAGATATCATCACCTTTGAAGTCTTCCATCTGAATTTTTTGGGAAACTTCCCATGCAGCCCGCCCATTCTCCTCAGTTTTATCCGCCAATTCCTGTAAAACCTTACCGATAACGTTTTGCTCTGAGCCTAGGTAAAAATGTGCAATCACATCACGGGCTGTCAGCCAAACGAGTGCAGCGATTGTCGCATCACTCTTGGATATTTGGCTCAGTGATTCCAGAATCACTGCCCGTACATAGGTAGTTGATTTATCATTTGTTGATTTCACATTGTTCGCAAAGGTCTTCCAATGTTTAATAATGATCTTTTCCACTTGCTCCACTACCGGATCAGTATCTTTAACCTTCGGATCAAGCGCAACCAGTGTAAAAGGTATAATTTCCGCTTTTTTCTTGATAAGATACTTTTTGACTTGAGTAATTGCCTTTTTTAAATTCTCAACGCTAGGTTCATCTGCAACTTTAATATGTTGCTCGTTAAGATAGGTTTGAAGGATTGATTCTGCCATACTTATAATACTTTATACCATTATTCTCGGTTTAAATTCTGACTAACGTTAAAAATTGTAGTTGGGAGTCAATGAGTTACCAATTCCAATTTCGTCAGGTTTTATGTCAAATTTAGCCATTTGTTTTTTAATTCTTTTTGCCATTCCCATCTTTCTTTTTT
>NZ_JBSRDC010000056.1:0-41957 GCF_055145285.1 Salinivirga sp.
TATTCAGCTGATTAAGAATATGGTCGAAAAATGTGCTCTTTATAATTGCTTGGTTATGTGTGTTTAAGAAATCCAATATTTTTTCTACTTTCCTGATTTTTAGACCAAAATTTTCAAGTTGGGTTAATAGAATATGTCCTGGCTTTGGAATATCTCTCTGAAGAAACCTGTTCTTCGCTATCACGAATTTGCAATGCGTAACTTGTTGTTTATAATACAGTTTATTTACATCTTTTTGTAATTTGGCATCTGTTTCTTGATAATAAAACCTTATCCCTAACTTTGCATAGCAATGCGAAAGATTATTCACGTGGATATGGATTCCTTCTTTGCTTCGATAGAGCAAAGAGATTTTCCAAAGTACCGGGGCAAGCCGCTGGTGGTGGGCGGGAATTCTCCGCGTGCCGTGGTGGCTGCTGCCAGCTACGAAGCGCGCAAATATGGTATACATTCGGCCATGCCCATGGCTCGTGCTAAGCAACAGTGTCCGCATTTAATCATTACACCTCACCGTTTTAACGTGTATCAGGAGGTTTCGACCCGCATTCAGCATATTTTTCATGAATATACCGACCTGGTGGAACCTTTATCGCTCGATGAGGCTTATTTAGATGTTACAGAACCTAAAAAAGGATCACCTTCGGCATCTTTGATTGCCAAAGAGATTAAAAAGGAGATATGGAAGCGTGAAAACCTGATTGCCTCGGCCGGGGTGTCGTACAATAAATTTCTGGCCAAGATTGCATCCGATATGGATAAGCCGGATGGTTTTTACCTGATCAAACCCGAGGATGCTGAGCAGTTTTTGGAAGAACTGGATATTGGGTTGTTTTTTGGTGTAGGCAAAAAAACAGAAGAGAAAATGCACCGCCTGAGTATTTACAAAGGAAAAGACCTGAAACGATTTTCTCAACAAGCGTTGATCGGTCATTTTGGTAAGGTTGGGCGGTACTATTACGATGTGGTCAGGGGCATTGATGAGCGGCCGGTAGTTACATCGCGCGACCGGAAATCCATAGGAGCAGAGCGCACCTATCAGACCGATATTTATAACATACACGAAGTAAAAGAAAAGCTTTCAGACGTAATTGAAATTATGTGGGAGCGGAGCGAGGCCAAAGATAAGCTCGGCAAAACCGTTACATTGAAAGTGCGTTATTCCGATTTTATTACCATTACCAAAAGTCATACCCAGGGTCAACCTTATACCAAAACAGAAGCCGCAAAAACATTGATGGAATTGCTGCCCACTGAAGAAATTCAGACAAAAGGTGTGCGCTTACTGGGCGCCACTATGACCAATTTCTACTTAGAAGACGACAAATTGCCAAAACAGCTGAAAATAGATTTTTAAAGGTCAATTTTTTTAATTTTGATACTTAATTTTTAAAATGTTCGTTTGGCATATTTTGACAACCGTTCTATTTAATGAATTTACTTATACCCAATTATCCATAACCTGAAAACAATGAAAAAGTTACTGCTATCCCTGCTTTTGTTGGCGATTCTGCAATCCGGTTATTCGCAAGTAGTTTATCAACGAAAAGCAGAATCCGGGTTTCTGTTTTATCAATATGAAACCATACAGGTTGACCCGGGCCCGGACTGGAAGGGATATCCACTAAATAATGAAGAAAACGGAGTTGATGTAAACCTGGTGTATGGAATAAGTATTAAAAACCAATTTGTACCCGCCCTGGGTGTGGGTTATTCAAATTTTGAAGGAATAAATGGCGTTTCAATATTTGCCGATTTCGATTATTTGCCCTTCCAAACAAGACTAACACCATTGATTAATTTAAAACTCGGATATAATCATATCTGGAATCAATATGAGAATGGGAACGGCAGTGCTCTTGGAGAGTTGAACGCCGGGGTTTGCTGGCGCATTGATAACCAAACGGGTATCAGCCTACGCGCCGGATTATTGTTAATGCAACAAGCCCTGTTTATACCGGTTCGGGTTAGATTTAGGTTTTAAGTTTTTTTAAATAATTACAATTTAGGACATTCGTCAAATGTAGCTGTTGGTTTTAAGTAATAGTTTGTATATCATTGATCAAGGTAGAGAAATAAGATTTAAAATTTATGCCATAAAAACTGAACAATATGACCTTTAAGAAATCTATATTTGCGATATTCGTATGGTTTATCATGTTTTTCTGCATAGAACCAAAAGCGGCTAGTAGCCAACAGAATCAATCATCAGAAAATGCAATGATTCAAAATATTAAAGCTCTCGTAAAAAAAGAGATGGCCAAAAACAAAGCCGTCGGGCTTTCTGTGGCAATTGTTGACTCGAAAGGTGCTATGCTTTCCGAAGGATTTGGAAAAGCAGATAAAGCAAATGCTATCCCCGCAGATAGCACTACACTATTCCCCATTGCATCTATCACCAAGACTTTTACAGGGGTTGCCGTTATGCAATTGGTAGAGCAAGGCTTGGTCGACCTTGATAAACCTGTTTCATACTATATCCCGGCACTTTCACTACCCAATGGAGCGGAAGATACTATTACCGTGAGAATGCTGTTAACGCATCACTCCGGTCTTCATGGGGATGTGCTCTACAACTGGTATTTGCCTGAAGTATCCAGTGATCCGCTGATTTATGAGCAGATTGTGGATCTGATTAACCAGGTGGGTACCGTCTTTACGCCCGGTAAAATGCATTCCTATTGCAATGCAGGATATTCCTTACTGGGTGTTCTAATTCATGAGGTAAGCGGTATGGGTTATGTTGAATACATTCGTACTCAAATTTTCGAACCTCTTGGCATGAATCAAAGCATTGTGTTTGCCGGCGAACAAACAAACCAGTTAATTGCCAAAGGCTATGACGGTAAGAGGGTCACTAACATGCCAATGAAGATGGGCATTCCTGCAGGAGGCATTGCCCTGTCGGCTGTCGATGCTGCAAAATACCTCTCTGGGCTAATCGAATCATACCACCAGGGCAATGACTTGCTCAGGTCCCAAACCATGAAGCACATGATGAGACAGCAAAATGGTCACAATCCTTTGGATAAAGGTTTTGCTATGGGATTGACCTGGTTTTTACAACACCCGATTAACCGTGTAACAAAATATGCTGCCCACCGCGGTGAATTGCCCCCTTATCATGCTATGATGGTTGTGTTACCCGAGCAAAAGCTGGGTGTTTTGATCGGTGTGAACACCAACAAAGCCGCAACCCTGCCCGATGAGTTGGCACACAAAATAATCATTAATTTGTATGAACATTACACAGGACAGCAGATGCCTGCAATTAAGCAGAAAAAGCAAGTTTCACTTAGTAAGGCACATCTGAAGCAATACGAAGGTGTTTATCCGAATGTATATTTTGGTCCGATGCAGGTTAAGCTCAAAGGAAACAGACTTAAAGTTATATCTCCTGCAATGCCCACCCCGTTGGTTTTAATTCCGCATGCCGATACCACATTTTCGGTAAAAGCGAGTTTGTTAGGAATCAAATTTTCAGTGAAGCAGCTTGATGCATTAAAGGTCGATTTCAGGGCTCATGAGGGGGAGCAATATATGTGCTTCAATATTCAGAATCGTATGCTGAATCCCAACCTAAAGATCGAACATTTTGAAATACCCAGGGTATATGCAGAGTATGATGGTAAGTATAAGGTTGTCAATATGGATAATTCAGGCAGAGTAGTAAACAAGGTTGAAATCAATATTAAAGGCAACGGAAAATTTAGCACTTTTAAGTACACATTCTTAGGCAGGCACAAGTTTAATATGGTTATTGAACCCATTGACAAGCGAAACGCCCGATTCGCTGGTGTGGGTTATTTCATGGGAGATAAAATCCGATGGGATCAGCAAGGAGCGAAAGTTTTTATGTATTGGTCAGGGCTGAAGCTGGAAAAAATTAATTAGTCTGCCTGTTTCTTTTTATCAAGGTCTTAAAAGGTGAATCACGAGCCGACTACTTGTCTTTATACGTGTTTTGCTTTCTTCTTTCAGAAAATAATTATAAAAGTTTTTCAAAAAGTTATGTCTGCGCAACTAACCATTAAAGCAAGGCCGGAAAGCCGGCCTGGAAAATTTAATTTTTTAATTGGAAAAAACAGATTAACTATGAAAAATGTAATGAAATTTATGGCTGCTTTGGCAGTACTTTCGATGGTTTTTGTGAGTTGCGATGATGATGAAGATGAAATGGCAGCACCAGAATTGGGCGATGCACAGGCTAAGTATGTGCGTGAAGCCTCCGTTTTTATGGAAGCTGAACTGGTAAGTGAAGGTGACGAATATGTTTCCGAAAAAGGTGTTGTATGGGGAACCGCCTCTGAGCCAACAATTGATGACAATGTGGTAGAAACAGAAGATTCTGAAGATCTTTACACTGTAGAAATCGAGGGGCTTACAGCGGGGACAACCTATTATGCCCGTGCTTATGCATTGAGCGATATCGGTACATCATACGGAACAGAAGTTAGTTTTACTACTACTTCACCGGTTACAGATATTGATGAAAATATGTATGCTACCATTAAAATCGGTGATCAGGTTTGGATGGGAGAAAACCTTCGTACTACTACTTACAGCGATGGTACTGCAATTCCAAATGTAACAGACCCTGATGTTTGGTCAGACCTTACAACGCCTGCATATGCATGGAGGGAAAATGATGCTTCTTACATAGAAAAAGGAGCTTATTACAACTATTATACCGTAGAAACAGGTAACCTTTGCCCTGATGGATGGCATGTACCTAATGAAGCAGAGTGGCAAACAATGCTTGATTTTGTTGGTGAGGAGCCCGGACGTAAACTTAAATCTTATGGAGAACAGATGTATACCGATTACAACGAAACCGGATTTTCTGCAAATATGGAAGGTTACAGAGCCAGCGGTAATGGTGTGTTTGCCCGTTTTGGTGAATGGACGTGGTTTTGGATTGGCGAACAGGCTTCCTCAGAAATTTATGTAAACGCCAAAAAATTCGAGGATGATAGCCATTTTGTTCAGGATGACGATAATAGTGTTCAAATGGGATTCTCTGTGCGTTGTATGCAAGATTAACACTTAACTTTTATATAAAAAAGAGGCGAAACAATGGTACCAGATTGTTTCGCCTTTTTTTCTTCAAATTTCGGAAAGTACTGGTTTTTTAATAAAACCTTTAAAGTTTTATGCGTATTTTTACCTGTTTTCAGATAAAATATACACAAGCTGATAATTGTTTAAGCATAGATTAATTCTTTATTAATTGGTAGAATTTTTGTGTGTAAGTTGAAGTTATTGAGATTAATAGACTGTGTTTTTACCTGTTTTTTGTTAAGTTATAAGTGCTGGCTTATGACTTTTTTCTTTTGTCATAAGATGTTTTTAGATCCATAATTATGATTATTTTCAACTCCCAAATTCATGGATGTTTTTGAACATACCACTAATGATTTTTGAAATAAACCAAACTGAAAGAAAGATTTTATTATGTTGAACCGTTTTCCTGGAAAAGCTTTGCTTAGAGGCCTGTCGTTTTTCGTTTTTTTCTTGTCTTTTACATCAATTTATGCACAATACAGACCTTTTTATATGGAAGAAAGAAGGTTGGAAAAATACCCTGCCTATGAAAAATTCAGGCAGGCTATACGGCTTTATAATAACGAGAGCGATTTTGAAAAAGTGATTAAAATGCTTGATAGTGCTGCCAATGCAAGTTTGCAGGCGGGGCAAAACGAACAATATCTGTTTTTTAGGAATGAGATGGCCAATTTACATAAACACCAGAGTCATTTTTTAAAAGCCTACGAAGTTTTAGAAAAGAGTATGGATACTTTTCGGTCGAATACTGATACTGTGCACATAGAATATTTTGTATCGCAGCGATTGTTGGGTACCACATTGAATAGTATCAGGGATTTGCCGGGAAAATCAGATTTTAAAGGCCGTGCTCAACTTGAGTTGTTTCAGTCGATGTTTAATTTACTCGAAGCTCTGAATGAGGGAGGTGAGCCCATGCGCAATACGCTGGTCGATTATGGATTGCAACTTTTCAGGCAGGGGAAGCAACAAAAAGCCATTGAAACGCTTTACAAAGCCAGAACTCTGGCACTGGAAGCCAATGACCTTTCCAGCCTTGCTGTGGCCGATTATAGCGTTATATCCAAAATGCAGTCTTCTTTTGATTTATTGAACACGCAAAACGAGGTACTAAAGAACGATATTGAATTATTCGAAGCCAAACAGGCCTCTATTCCCGTACTCCTGTACAATACATATTTTTTAAATAAAGTGAGTCAAAATTATTATGAGCATTTTAATAATTTGGACCAGGCTGTTGAGTACGCGCGGCGCGCAGCCAAATTGTTAGATACCCTGAAATATCCTGCTCATAATATTAAGGCGGCTACCCACGGCAACCTGGCAAAGTATTATTCCGAAATGGGTGATACCATGAAGATGTGGTCTCACGTAAAAAAGGCCCGCCAACTTGTTGCTACACAACCTATGTCGGCCTATAACCGTGCTTTTGGGTATGTGCTTATTAGCGAAGCTGTGCAACCCTATGCGCTGGATACGGCCATGGCTTACCTGCAAACGCTGGACACTTTGCCCGGCAAACAGTTTTTTGAGCATAAAATTACGGAAATAAAAGCTTATGCGCATTTGGAACAAGGACAAATGGCCGATGCCAGAGAATTGATACTATCTGTTTTCGAGGAATTTGAAGATGTTAACGGTCATAAGGTTCCGCGCATCTCTGAATCGAAGGAGCTTGTTGACCAGTATTATTTCATGAATATTTTGCAGGATGTTTATATGGCAACGGAAAAACAGGAACAGGCAAAATACAATGATGTTATTGTGAATCTGATTGATCAGCAAAATACCATCTTTAAGAAAATTATGACTGAAGATATTTACGGTTTTGAGGTTACCGAATTGGCTTCATTATACAATAATTTTCTGAAAGAAGCACTGCCTTACATGTTCCAATTAAAGGATAAAAAATATTTAACCGGGACCATGAATCTGGCGCTTACTTCCAAAGCTATACACATGAATGCTTTGATGGCAAAGAATAAGTATCAGGCTATGCTTGAAAACGATACTACCTTATTTTCGCGTATTTTGAACAGTTCCAGACAGGTGCAGGATTCACGTAACAAGATCGCATCAGCCAATACCAAAGATGAAAACAAACTTCATGAGCTGCAGATGGAGCTGAATAGTAACCTGATAGATAATCTGATGCTACGATACGAAATCGATGAAGATTATAGAAATCAGGAAATGGAGGCTTTTCAGCAAAAAATTGAAGTTGTATCTATCACCGATGTGCAAAGCCAGTTGCTTGAAGACGAAGCACTGATTGAATATTACATTTTGGATGATTTCTGGGCACAACTGCTCGTTTTGCCCGATACTGTGATGCGTTTCTACCACAAAGGAGAAGCACTTTATGATAAAATTGAAGCCGAGCGTTATGCTGTGCTTACCGGACGCAAAACAACCGGCATCGGTGAAACCTTGTTTAAAGATTTGATGCCACACCTCGACAAAATTAAGAAGTTGGTGATTGTGCCCGACGCTAACTTAAATTATATCCCTTTTGAGTCGTTTGAAGTCAATGGCAGAATGGTGATAGAAGATTATGCTGTGTCTTATTCATATTCAACTGCCTTGTGGCACAACTTGCGTAAGGAAAATAAATTTTCCCAACCCAAAAGTTTGCTGGCTATAGCACCACTTTTTGATGAGTACAATAACAAAAATGATAACCTGATGGTATCCAGTTATCGTGGCGAAGGTGGAGTAGAAGCCTTACCACACACACTCGAGGAAGTCAGAGGCATCAAGGGAAAGGTGACTGGTGGCCTTATTAATGCGAAACAACTCATCGGCAAAAAAGCAACTTCTGACATTGTGAAAGAAACCTTACCTGATTACGATATTCTGCATTTTGCTACACACGGCATCGTTAATGCCAACTATCCTGAGCGTTCAGGTTTATTTTTGTATCGTGATAGCACATCGGAAACAAACAATAGCAACATAGAGCTTTTAACCTTGGGTGAATTGTTTAATATGCAGTTAAATGCCGATTTGATGGTACTCAGCGCCTGTAACACCGGCCGTGGCGACTACCTGGAAGGTGAGGGCGTAATGGCGCTGCCACGGGGAGGAATTCTTGCCGGAGTACCACGTGTAATAGCATCGCTTTGGAAGGTTCATGATGAACGCACCAAAGATATTATGCTTTCATTTTACAATTATTTGTTGGAAGGTCACACCTATAGAGAAGCTCTTCGCCTGGCAAAGTTAGATGCTATACAATCGGGCTTTTTGGTTAAAAACTGGGCCGGCTTTGTTTTAATTGGTGCCTGAATTATTAATTACTGGATTGTGAAATAGTACAATTGTTGAATTGTATTATTGGTGAGCAACTAAAAGTGTTTATTCCATTTATATGTGTAAACATTTTTCAACTGCGCAGGTGATTAAATACCTGAATTATCGAAGCTACAATTTGTTTTATCTAAGGTTGATGTAATTGGTTATTACCTGGAGAATGTCTTTTCCAAACCAGCTTCCTGTTTCTGTGTTTTCTGTTGCGTTACAAAAGAAAAAGGGAAGAGCACTCATGCTCCTCCCTAAAACAAACTAACTCATCATGAAAATTAGTACATGAGTTCTCTTTCAACGGCTACGCTTCCGATTTTTTTGGTAGTCCAGCAACCATTGTCATTTTTTGCTTTTACTTCTGTTTGTGATTCCACGTTAACTGTGTTGTTATCTGTATCATTAGATATAAGAGTTACATCTAATGGTTTATCCATGAATTTTTTCATAGCAGCAGACATGAACCCGCCAAATCCAAGCTCTCTGTCACGTTTTATGGTTGTTATTTCTTTGTCTATGCTCTCCAGTTCTGAATAATCTTTAAATACTGCCTTGGTTTCCGTATTTTCAGCCATCAAAGCTTCATCTTTATTAACCTCAACAAGGCCAATATTCAGATAAACCCATTTGTCCTGAATCGCCGAGTTCATAATTTTAACATTACCATTGTAATCATACATGATTGAGGTAGAGGCTTTGGAGCGTGCTTTGGGTTTGGCTTTCATTTTACCAAGGTTGATTGATTGTGGTAATCCAATGAATGATTTTTTACCTGTACGAAGTATGAAATCATATTTTGTAGGAGGAAGCATTATTCCGCTCAAATTTTGTTTTGCAGTGAGCGATTCGTCAGGTGTAACTACTGTTACTTTAAATGATTTTGACCTTTGAATGAATGCAAACGGATTCTTTTTGATTTCGTAATTGGCAACAACTTCACCATTTTGTTTGATGGTACCTTTTATATTACTTGGTTTTTCTTCAAAACCATAGGTTACAATTTCTGCAGGTGCTTCAAGGTTCAGTGCGTTCGATAAATGAATGTTTACAGCTGCTTCACGTACTGCGCGTGCCAGTTTCATCATGTTTTTAGGCTCGGTTACCATTTTTACAAACTTCTGATCAAAAGCTTTAAGCCCATTATAGTAGGCATTCATGTCAGCCTTGAGGTTATGAAAAATATCTTGCGTAACATGCACAATACCGGATCTTTTACGACCAATGACCTCGCCTTTACCATTCTTTACAGGTTTCCAGTCAATTGCGGTAGCATCCATACCTTTCTCCGCATAATTATTTGCTTTGCTCACATTGCCTAATAAATAGTTGGCTGCAGCAAGATTGTAATACAGTGCGAATACACTATTATCGTTTACAACGGCGTCTTTTCCGGGTTGGTATTTTTTGAGTAAATCTTCCCAAATGGCTATACATTCATTTACACCTTTCTCGAATTCTGCTTCACCTTGTTTAGTTCTGAATTTTTTAGCCAGCTCAATAAATTTCTCCTGTGCCTCGCTTTGTTTATCATCATCAGCGCCCTTCAGCTTCCTGATAGTATAAACCTGAATAGGTACAAATTTATGTTCTAACGCATATTTACGTTCTATTTTATCTGTGGCCCAGCCCTGAGCGATTCTTAAACGGTCTTTATAAAGGTCTTCTCTGGACTGAAGTGGCCCTGCTGTAGAACTTCCTTCTCCGGCTACCCAGAAAGGTCCTTTTTCTTCGATTAATTTTTTACCGGGCATGCTGTAAAGTTTGTATTCAACTTTTACTTCGCTTTCGGCTCCGTCGTAAAATTTAATTGGCTCAGCAGGTGTTTTGAGCATTTTTTTATCATAAAAAAATACTTCGAGTAATAAATCTCCACTTGCAGGGAAAATATTGGGTATTAATTCATACGTGCGTTCAGGTGATTCTTTATCAGCAACCATTCCTGTGTTATCTTCGAGCGAAACGCCAAATTTGGCTGCTGCTGCTGATGCTTTTTTTGCTACGTCTGCTACTTTTTCTCCTGCTCGCGCTTTCTGAGTGGTTTTAACGGTTAATGTTCTGAATTGGTTTTCAGCCGTAGGAAGTTGTACAAAACGAATACCGACATCTTCCGATTTAAATGGTGCTCTTAATTGTGCGGTAGCCGGAATTGTGAAGGCTACTGCTAAAAGTAATAGTAAATAGTTTTTAATTTTCATAATATAAAATTTTAAAGTTGAATTTGTTTGTAGTCTATTGGTTGCCGGCTGTCTTTAGTTTTGAAATAAAAATTTTGCTTTTTTGACAAAGTATTGGAATTGGAGCGGGTAGATGTGTGGCTAAATTATTGGGGGGCTTGTGTTAAAGAAAACACTCCGATACTTATTAAAGTCAATCGGAGCGTTTTTATTTTGCGTTCTGTTTTTTCAGAACTGATCTTTTAGACTTAAATGGTTTATTCCAACCAGTCAATATCGAGGTAATACGGAGCTTCACTATTTTCTCCAGGGTAGTATTCCATGTAAGGGCCTGCACTGTTTGCAGGAATTACATCGCTTGTGTGCACGGTTACACTGTAAATTACGCGATCTGAGTCAGGGTTTACGGTGTTGCTGCCATCCCATTCCATCAATTCAAAGGTAATTGAACCTGAGGTAAGCGGGAGTTCGTAATCTCCAACAGTAACAGAGATACTGGCATCATCGCTGGTAATTTCGTCCCATGATTGATATTCGCTCTGTCCGGTATAATCGAAGATGTTGCCCTGGCTGTCTCTTACGTTGAGATAGGCCGACATGGGTAATGTTTCTCCTGACCAGGCTTCGTCATACAAACGGAATTCGCCGGCTGCCCATTTGGTGATGTTGCCGTAAAGTTCTACAAACCGGCTTGATGTGTATGTATTGCCATCGCCGTCAGTAACTTCAAGCTCTACTGTGTAGAATCCTGATTCAGTGTAGGTGTGTACGGGATTTTCTTCTGAAGAAGTTTCTCCATCGTCAAAGTCCCATGAAAAGGATTCTAATGAACTGCCATTGGCATCACTGGTGTTGTAAAACGATACATCAACCGGTACTTTAAAATGGTTGTTTTCGACTTCAAAATCTACTTCGGGTTCATTGTTTTCATCTTTTGAACATGAGCTTAATGCTATGCCCATACCGATTAAAATTGATGTAAACAGATAAAATTTCTTCATGCTTCTCAATGTTTAGGTTTAAAAGTTTGTGCTTTTAGCCTTATGAGTTGCATTATTGTCTGTTTTTTGAAAAGCTTAGGTGTGAATTTTTTTATGGAATCTTAATGTTTAGTGCATGCCGGGGAGAATTAATATTTTGGTTGCAGTATTCTGCAGCATGAGCCAAAAGGGCACTTAAAAGGGCGGAGCTATTTTACTATTATTTTTCCGACAAATAACAGGTCGAAATCTTCACCAATGAGCTTCCAGTAATATAAGCCTGGATTAAGTTTGGGGAGTTCGTAATGGTTTTCTGTGGTTATTTTTCGTCTCACTTCCTCGCCCTCATTATTAAAGAGTTCTACGTAGAGTGTTTTGCGTTCCGGGTTTTTCCATTTCAGCACAGTGCCTTTCTGGTATTGTAGTTCGGGTTGAGTGATGATTGTAATTGCCTCGCCCCGATATCCGCCTTGCATGTTTTTATACATTCTTTCGAGTTTGGGGTTGGGTTCATAGTAGGCAAGAAGTTTGTTGTCAGGTGCTTTTTTTACCTTTTTCTTTGTTGTAGGTGTTTCTGTGTTTGCTATAGCCTTGTCCTCATTTTCTTCCACCTTTTGAGCCTCTTTTGTCCCGGACGTGCTGTCTGTTAATACTTGTTCATTGGATTTTGCCAGCTTCTGGTTTTTGTTTATTTGCTGTATCTCATTACTGTCATTCCAGGGAATGTTCAATACCAGTGCAAAAGCTATGACTGCTGCAGCGGCGGCTATTCCAAAAATAACTTTTGTGTCGGTGCCTCTCAATGTTTTGGGCACTTGCGGTGTATCCTGATTTCTAAATGGAATACTGATATCTTCTGAGTCTGAAGATATCTCTGCTACATTGATTACTTCTTCGGCGCATTGATCACATTCGCGCAAGTGGTTACGCCAATCTTCCGGAAGCTGCACGTAAGAGCTGCTGTTAATAGCCTCTGCGCATCTTGCAATTTGTTCCGGAGTTAAATGTTGTGTTTTGTATTGCATGATCAATGTAATCTTTTAAGGTTAAATAAGATGTTACGCTGAGCCATATTGCATTTCAAGCATCAATCCAATTGTCTCTTTATTGTGAAAACTCTTGTTTCTGCCATTCAATCTACAAAGTAATATGTCTATTTGTTTGTTCATCCACATTCTTACAGCATCACCACCCACTTCTTTTCCTTCTACCAGTAATACCAACTGTGCCAGCTTGTCGTTAACCTCTGCCTTGGACAATTTGCTGCGTTGTTCAATTAGCTTTTTTGCTTTTGCCGTTTTTTTGCCGGCATAATTACTAATTTCATCGTCTCCCAACGGAATGTCATAATAATATTTTAAAAATAATAAAACTTTTGCACTTGTCCCATTAAATAACATTAGCGTGGCTCTGAAGCGTTTGAGCTCCTCTTTTACCAGTGTGTGCCTTGCTGCATCGAAACTTACAGTAGCATCTTCTTGTAATCTTTCGTCTTCATTTTCGTTAATTGAATACCAATGCTTTTGCTCCTGTCGAATTACTTCTGCACACATTCGATTTATTACAGCTATGTAATAAGTCGTGATTTTTGCTTTACCCTGAAATGCGCTATCTATTTTGTCTTGTTTTATGAGGAATTTTTCCATTATTGATGTTTCCACATCAGATTGTTCTCTTCTTGGAATTACCCCTCTCGCAATATAGCGCGCAACTACTTTTGTAACTAACACATTCAACGTGTTAAAAAACTCGTCCGTTACTGTTGTATTTAATTGGTTGCTGTATTGCATCTGTTTTGAAAAATTTATTCACAAAAATAATAAAATGTTGCAGCCGTAAAGTCTCCGAACGTTGTTAATCGTAAGGTTTATCATAATTATTTTAGAACAAAAATGATGCGAATATATGTATATGTGAATTTCATTTTTATGCAAATATCAACTTTTTGTTCATGCTGGCTAATGAATTGTATTTTAGTCTAATTATTCGCTCATTGAGTTGTTTGATTATATGCTCCAATTTCCCTGGTGAATAATAAAGCTTTAATGTTATTTTTTAAATAAAATTAAACTATTGTTTAATAAAGTTAAAAATTATATTTGTTTTATTAAATATTATTTATAATATTGTATTTATAAATGAGAGGTTATGGGTAAAAAACTCCCGGTATTATGCCCGAGTTGCGAATCGGAATTAAAAGTACAAAGTCTGCACTGCGATGCTTGTGAGACAAACATTAATGGATTGTATAATTTGCCTTTACTTCTTAAATTAGAGCAAAAGCAGCAGGAGTTTATAATAGAATTTGTACAGAGTAGCGGCAGTTTAAAGATTATGGCTCAAAAATTAAAGTTGAGTTATCCTACTGTGCGGAATATGCTCGATGAGTTAATTGAGAAAATTGATAATTTACAAAATGAGATGTCATGATAAACAAGAGCTTCAATCCATTCAGGTACATTGCAGGTGGTAATGCTTTGCTTATTGGTATTGTTGTTATTGCGGTTACTTCAATATTAGGATTCTACAGTCACACCCACTTCCCTGATGTTATATCCGTAAAAATGAGTCCTGATTTCCCGTTCTGGTATTTTATTATTCAAAGTTTGCTAAACTGGATTGTGGTTTCGGTCATAATGTACCTAATTTCCATAATTTTTTCGAGCTCCAGGGTTAGACTGGTCGATGTATTTGGTACTCAGGCACTGGCCAGGTTCCCGTATTTGTTGTCGGCATTGGTGGGATTCTCAGATTCTGTAAACCGTTTCGGCGAGTTTATTTTATATCAGCTAACCAACCAGGGGAACCCGGTAGATATAAGTTCAACATCCATGATAGTAGCTATTACGCTAATTATATTTGTATTGTTGCTAACAGTTTGGCTTATTGTGTTAATGTACAACGCCTTTAAAGTTTCAGCCAATTTGAAGGAACCCAAATCCATATTCCTCTTTATCGGTGGTCTGATAGCTGCAATTATAATATCTGCATATTTGAATATTCAATTAATTAAATTGATATAAAAATGAGAAAAGCCATAATTATAACCTTAGTCGTGTTGATTTCTTCTTTTGTAATGGCTCAAAAGCCACTATTTAAAGTTGATACGCTCTCCATTGAACTTTCAGACCTGTCTTTACATGCAGTATTGACAAAACCCTCCAATATTGATAATCCGCCAGTTGCATTGATTATAGCTGGTTCAGGGCCAACAGACCTCAACGGGAACCAGCCAATGATGCAAAATAACAGTTTGAAATACCTGTCCGATGCTCTTGTTGAAAACCAAATAGCCACTTTGAGATTTGATAAAAGAGGGATTGGTAAGAGTGTTTATCCCGCATTCAGCGAAGCTGACTTAACTATTGATCGGTATGCCAAAGATGTTAGGTCAATTATTGAATACCTAAAGGAAAAGCAATTTGCTAACATTTATGTGATTGGACACAGTGAGGGTTCATTAATTGGACTTATAGCACTGCAAGACATTAGTGTTGAGGGTTTTGTTTCAGTTGCCGGTGCAGGTAATTCTGCCGATGTTATTTTAAAAAAGCAATTAAAACCAAAATTATCAGCTGAATATTTTGAGTCTGTAGAAATTATTCTTGATAGTTTAAAAAACGGACATGTGGTAAAGAATGTTCCTCCCCAACTCAACGCGCTTTTTAGGGCTTCTGTACAACCATATTTAATCAGTTGGTTTAAGTATAACCCGGCAGAATTAATAAAAAAAATTAATGCACCTGTTTTGGTGGTGCAGGGAACCAAAGATATTCAGGTTGATGATGAGGAAGCTCAATTACTGGCCGGGGCTTGTAATAACTGCAGCCTTGCTGAAATTGAAAACATGAACCATATCTTAAAAACTATTGAGGGTGGCATGCAGGAAAATATTCAGTCTTACTCAAAGCCTTCTCTTGAAATAAATAAGGTGCTTGTTGATACAATAACCGCTTTTATTAAAAACTATTCCAAATGAAAAACAAGATAGACCGTGAAATAAACAACCCGGATAATTACAAATTTGGTATTTTTTATTACAACCCTAAAGATAAAAGAGTTGTTGTGCAGAAGCTGGATCGCTACCGGGGCTGGACACTAAATTTCGGGAATATTTACACTTATTTCTTGATTATTGCTATTGTGGGAGTTTTTGTGTTAGTGAGTCTGTTGTGAGGTTAAATGTTTGAATCCCCATGATTCAACAAAAAAAAACTAACTCCCAATTTAAATGGTGTAAAAAAACTTACTGACCAATTCAGACGCTGGTTATTTAAACAACTCATTCAGTCTTTGATCTGTTTTTACAGTATTTATGGCATCGGGTAAATCTGTAAGGGTTGTCACGGCTTTTACGGCGTTTACCAGCCGTTCGGAGCCTGTTCCCTTGATAACCTGATAGGGTTTATGAAGTTTTTCTATTTCATCCTGGTACCGGAGGTAAAGCACTTCGCGCATTTTGCCGCCATTTTCACGAACAGGGTCTGGAATCCAGGGCAAATCGGGGTAGCAAAGCAAGAAAGCATCAAAATCCATTTGCTGCAGCCACTTATTCATGTTTTCAGGGACCTTACCGAATGCTACCTCGAACCAAATTTTAGTAATAACCATTTCTGTGTCGAAAAATACAGGGTAAGAGGCATCTTTCCGTGTCGCATAGGCTTCTACGAGCCATTGGGCAATGTGCTCAACGTCGGTGTAGTTGTATGGCCGGTCAAGTTTTTCAATGTATTGGCGGGCATATTCCGGAATCCATTCACCATGGTAATATTCGGCCAGTTTTTTGGCCAAAATGGTTTTTCCGGTTGATTCCGGACCTACTATTGCTATGCGTGTGCCTTTATGCTTCATGCTTCAGATGATGTCTTTGTAGTTTAAACCCGGTTAAAATTTGCTTCACGGGTCGTTTTTTATAATCACGCCGCCATTCTATGTAGCCTACAACGGCCATTGTTGTATAAACAAAAAACAGTGCTGAAGTGGCATAAAGCGATTTTTCAATATATAAAATCAGCGATACCAAATCTATGATAACCCAGAATATCCAGTGTTCTTTAATTTTTCGGGCAAGCATCCATGTGGCCACCAAACTGCCGGCAGTAGTAAACCCATCGCCAATAGGTACATCCGAGTCTGTCTGATACATCAGAAATGCACTCATCCCGATCCATAATAAAATCCATGCACCCAGTAACCAACTCATGAGCATTCTTCCGCTGCTTGAGACAGGTAGTTCTTTTGTTATTTTACCACCTTTTTTCCAGTGTAACCATCCATAAATACTAATCACTACATAATAAACCTGCAGCGACATGTCGGCATAGAATTTACTGTTCAGAAATACATAAATGTACAATGCACTGGTCACTAAACCGAACATCCATAGCCATATGTTTTGCCGTATCGATAGTACAAGGTAAATAACACCAAGGACTGCTGCGGTTAATTCTACCCAATTTTTGGAAAGCCATTCCAGAATCATCTCTTGCTCTTTTTTTACACCTTAGCGGGTGTATTTCGTTCGCTACTGGTTTTTCTTGAGTATTTTATTGTATTTCTCATCATTGGAGATAATCTCCACGGCTTTTATATAAATTGGGTCTAATGGATTAATTAATTCAAAATATTCATGATATCCATACAATGTGCGGGCCACCAGCGCTCTTAATTGTTGTCTTATGGCTGGTTCTGAGCGTTCCATTTCTTCCCCGGTAGGTTCTGTGTTTTTTTCTTTGCCGTAAGCTATAAGGCCGTCGAATAGTTCTTCTGGCATTTTGTATTTGGCTTTGAATGCCTCAAAGTCCGGGTATTTTTTCAGTAACTTTTTACGGTCGCGGTTAATTTCTGTCAGTACATATTGATTAAAAATACCTTTTCGCATAAGATCGCGATAATAATCGCTGTAATGTGATGTATCAATAGATACGAATATATCGGGCATGATACCACCACCTCCAAATACCGTACGTTGTTTTCTGAGGGTTTTGTATTGAAGTGAATCCGGGAAATCAATACTGTCTTTGTGCATAAATTCGCCACCTTCGTACCGTTTTAATAAGTCACGGTGATAATCTTTTACACCATTGTCGTAGGGTTTTTGTATTACCCGTCCGGTGGGCGTATGGTACCGGGCTATGGTGAGCCTCATGGCAGATCCGTCGGGCAGCCCGAAGGGTTTTTGTACGAGCCCTTTTCCAAATGAGCGGCGGCCTACAATAATACCGCGATCCCAGTCTTGTACAGCACCACTTACAATTTCACTGGCTGAAGCTGATCCTTCATCGATCATAATGACCACTTTGCCTTCTTTAAATTCTCCACTGCTGGTTGCGCTGTAGTCTTCTCGGTCCACGTTAAGCCCTTCAGTGTATACAATCAGATCATCATCCTTAAGGAACTCATCTGCCAGGTCAATGGCTGTTTTTAGGTAACCTCCACCATTCCTCGTTAAATCAAGTACGATGTTTTTTATTTTATTTTTCCCCAGCTCGTTTAAGTATTCCCGATACTCATCCATGGTGGTGGCTGAGAAACGGTTGAGTTTTATATAAACAGTTTCGTCATCAATCTTATAGGCTGCATCCAATGAGTTGATCGGTATTTTACCACGGGTAATGGTAAAGTCGAGCGGGTTTTTAACGCCCCTGCGTTTGATCGTTACCTCTACTTTTGTGCCACGTTTGCCGCGCAAAAGATCGAAAACATCAGAGTTTGATAGGCCTGTTCCTGCAATGGTTTCTCCATCAACTTCGATGATCTGATCGCCGGCCATGAGCCCTACCTTTTCTGAAGGGCCTCCCGTTATGGTGGCTACTACCAGTAACGTGTCGCGTAATATATTAAACTGGATGCCGATACCATCGAAACTGCCTTCAAGTGGTTCGTTCATCTTTTTCAGATCCTCTTTTGAAATATAAATCGAGTGTGGGTCAAGATCTTCTAACATTTTTATGATGGCAGTTTCGGCCAGGTTGCTTCGGTTTACCGAGTCCACGTAGTATTTATCAATGATGTTGAATGAACGGGCAAATTTGTATATTTCATCGTCAAAAAGCTGTGCTTTTACAGGGTTTAACGACGATAGTAAAAATACTAATGCTATTATTACAGAAATTTTTATTCTCATAGCGAGCTTTTTTTTGTTATAAAGTGGGGCATGTCTAATGCGTCACAACAAAATTAATATTATCTGTTGAAACCTGGCAGGAAAGCAGACACAAATTGTGCCGAGGTTGATGAATTTTGGTTACAAGTTTTAGGTCAGCGGTTTCAGGTTCCTAATTTCGATTGTGCTTTTTTGGAACAGATTGATTTAGGCTAAAACCTGGGCAATGACATTTCGACGAGCTTACTTCGACAAACTCAGCACAGGCAATCCAGCGCATATTCGATAAGACTGAAACCCTCACGAACTGAGCATTGGCAGGACTCCTTCAGAACCTGTTCCGGGCACCAGGAAGCGCAAGTGAGGTGCAAGATGGCAAGCGAACCATTTTTTTAAAGCTTTGGTCCGGTTGAACCTTAAAAATTAATTCGCTCTTATTGGGCCAGACCCAAACTATACAAAAACCTGATAAGCTCTTCTAAGGCCTGGAAACGTTGTGTTTTCTGTTCATAAGCAACAATCCAGTTTATTTCTCCATTGTGCTCTTCAATGGTTACCTCAGGAAGGTCTTTTTGATGTGCTACTTTAATGTGCAATCTATCCAAAGCACGTTGGGTCCATTTATACAGGGCACCCTCACCCTGGAGGTTGACTGCAAAATTGTGTTGGCGTTGTATCCTGAATTCATTTTCGTCAGGATCGAAAAATACCTCGCTGTGTCGGAACAGCTCGTTGATGGTGTTTTTGAGTACCAGCTCTTCGGGTAATCCCTGTATGATTTTTTTATGATCGATAAACCACAGCAAATCTGCTGTGCCCAGCACTATTTGTAGGTCGTGTGAGGAAAACATAATGATTTTTTGCCTTTCGTGTGCCAGCCTGCCCAGCAAATGCAGCACCTCGAATTTATTGCGCACATCGAGAAATGCCGTAGGTTCATCAAGCAGAATAATGTCCGTATCCTGCGCGAGACTTCGGGCAATGAGCACACGTTGCTTTTCACCGTCGGATATTTCACCCACAAAAGCATCACGTAGGTGAAATATGCCGGTATCGTGCATGGCTTTGCGTATTTGTTCACGGTCATATTCATGCAACCGCCCTACAATGTTGGTGTATGGATAGCGGCCATAGCTTACAACCTGATGTACGCGCATCATGGCGTGCATATCGTAATGCGTTCCAACAAAACTGAGTTTGCGTGCCAGCTCAGGACGGCTATATTGCAGCAAAGGTTTGCCCTGAATTTCAATATCACCCTGCAGCGGTGGTTGCAAACCTGCAAGGGTTTTCAATAAAGTACTTTTTCCGGTTCCATTGGCTCCCACAAGCGCAATAAGGCTTCCGCGCGGAGCTTCGAGCCCGATGTTGGGAATTATTGTGCGCTGATGGCGTCCGGTATTGTAGCCCACCGACAAGTTGTTGAGTTTGATATGTATTTCGCTTCCTACCATCAGAATACCTGGCTTAAATGTCGGTTACGGAATATAATCCAGACTACTATTGGTATGCCCAAAAGCGCCGTAATGCTATTGATGGGTAATATGCGGTCGGAACCGGGTAGGTGCGCTACTATGTCGCTCATGAGCATTATGGCTGCTCCGGCCAGCAAAGTGCCGGGAATGAGGATAAAATGGTTGGTGGTTTTAAATACCAGCCTCACTACATGAGGTACGGCAATACCTATAAAACCAATTGGGCCGCAAAATGCTGTAACTGCTCCTGCCAGCAAACTTGTGGCAAGGAATATGAATAAACGGAAGATAAAAATATTAACGCCCGTGGTTTGCGCATAGTGTTCTCCGAGCAGCATGATGTTAAGTCCTTTGCCATTGAGTAAGGCTATAAGCACTCCGGCAGCGGTGGCGAGCCATAAAATCTGTAACTGATTGCCTGTTACACTCCCCAGGTTCCCCATGGTCCAAATCACGTATGATTTGAGCGCTCCTTCAGGGGAGAAGTACTGGAGTATGCTTACCAATGCTGAAACTGAACTGCTAAAAAGTATGCCCAGGATCAGAATGGTCATGATGTCTTTTACACGGGTAGAAACCAATAGCAGTAGTAATAAAAGTAGTCCACTACCAAATAAGGCGGCTGATACCACTGTCCAGTTCGATAAAACAGCGAAGCGGCTAAACCAGCCGAAAGTCTGAAATCCGATAATGACCAGCGCCACACCCAGACTTGCACCACTGCTAATACCCAGTACGAAAGGACCGGCCAGTGGATTGCGGAATACCGTTTGCATGATTAATCCGCTTACAGACAGGGCCATTCCGGCTGCTACGGCCGTCAATGCTCTCGGGAACCGGAAACTATAAAGAATGGTGTGTAAAAACTCATTCTGATTATTATCTTTTAAGAGATCTATAAAATCGCTTATTGGAATAATGACCGAGCCCAATAGCAGGTCTGCTATAAAAAGGGAGAGGGCAATAACCAATAAGATGGCGATTTTATGGAGTTGACGCATAATTAATTGAGTTTGCGATAATAATAAAACGGTTCAGCGGTCGCCTTGTTCGGGTGGAATATTTGAATCAGATCTTTAAGAATCAAATGCGGGTTAACCACACCTGACTCCATATAATCCGATCCTCCGGCTGGCAGGCTGCGGCGGTTATTATTATAGATTTTTCCTTTTTCAAAAGCCTTAAAAAGTGTTAGCCGTTCATCTTTACCCTCAATGTCATCCAGTGAGCGAGCCGAACCCGGGTGTATCCAGTAATCTGCCTGTCCTGCCCGTTCATAAACAATTTCACTGTCGTACTGGTAGTTGATAGAACCCGTATCATTGAAAAATATGTATTTTCCGCCGGCATCATTAATAAGCTTAGCTGTATACGTTTTTCCGCCGGGAGTATGCCAGGTATCGCTCCATGGTAAACCGGTGAATACCGTTGGTTGTTTTTTAAGTGTGTCGGTCAATTTGGTTAGTTGCTCGTAGGCGCTTGAAATCGAGTCAAAATAGTTGTTGGCCCTTTCCGTTTTATTGAAGATGGCACCAAATACTCTGATCCACTCTGCTTTGCCCAACGGGTGTTGTTCCATGTATTCGCCTATAATTACGGGAACAATTCCTGCACGAAGCAGCCTTTTGCGCAAAGGCTCTATCTCATTACTGATTCCGTAAAGTAATACAATTTCTACCTTAAGTTGTAATAACTTTTCAATATTAAGGTTGGTGTCAAAGCCAACCTCTTTAATGCCTTTGGCGCTGTCAATACGATGAAATTCAGAACTGTAAACATATTGCTTATCCGATACCGCCGCAATGCTTTCCAACTCGTCAATTACCTCAAGGAATGCAATATGCGTGGTAGAAATGGCTGCTACTCTTTGTGGGGCTTTCAGTATTACCTGTACATTTTTATCCAATTTGAGGTCGCTATTTTCAGTAATGGCATATCTGTATTGTATATTCTGCGCATCTATCCAGGGATTATTAATCTGTAAAAGTGTGTAGCCATCTTTTTGTGTCAGTGAAAAATGCCTGGCATACTCATTAGTATTTGGTGTAACCGGTGTTTCTTGTGCCTGTCTCCCGCACGATGCGAATAAAAAAAATAGATTAATGATTATCAGAATAATGCGCATGGTCAATTTGTTTGTCAATATTTATGGTGTTTTCAGCACACTTTACAAATGTTGAGATGTGATTATTAATCGGGGAGAAGGACAGCTTTTATTGCCTGTAATTCACCGAATTATTTTTTTATTATCTGGTTCAGTTGTTGTTGACTTGCTTATTGCTAATTCTTGTTTCAGCAGGTTATTTTGTTTTTCCAGTTTTTGGGCATAAACCATGGCAAAAATACCTGGTATAACCAATCCGGCAATAAAAATATATGATCCTGCCGTGTATTCCATAATTTTTAAAGTTGCTCCGCCTAAAACCATCAAGGACCCAAACATATAAATGTAGTTTAACGTCTTTCTCATAGTGGCAAATTGAGTTTAATGTGTTGTTTTTTCGATGATTGTTTTAAAAATACAAAACTAAGAATTTTTAAATAGTGCATCGGGGTTTGACCTCATTTTTTAGCGTGGAAGCGACACTAATAAAATAATTTGCCTATCGTTTGGTCTTCTATATTTTTAATTGTTTTTTTCGAACTTAAAAATAAATCTAACTTTTGTGCGTATCTCACTCAACAAGTTGGTTTTATTCATAAAATGGAGTTACAAAATATGATGTAACTTTTCGAGGTAGCGTTTTCAATTATAAAAATTAAAAATAGAGAGGTATTTATGACGATTTTAAAGAAATTGACAATTTTATTGGTACTGGCGATGGCTACTATAGGTTTAACAGCCCAGAATGCAGCGGACGCTAAAAAACCAAACGATGAAGAACTGAAAACTTTTGTAATTATTGTACAACAACTACAGTCTATCGATCAGCAAGCACAACAGGATATGGTAAAAGCCATACAGTCGGAAGAGCTTGATGTGAAGCGTTTTGTAGCTATTCAGCGTGCTGAAGCCGATGCAAAGCAAGATGCCCAGGCTGGCGAAAAAGAAATGCAAAAATACAATGCGGCCAATAAGAAGGTTGCTAAAATCAGGACTGATGCTCAAAATAAAATCCAAAAACATATCGAGTCATCAGATTTAACCTTTGAACGTTACCAAAGTATTTCAAAACAAGTGCAAAACGACCCAAATTTGACTCAAAAGGTGAAGCAAATGATGCAAGCATCAATGGGACAATAAGCATTGCTTTTGTTACTAATATTTTCATACAGGGAGACTGGTTTTGAGTATAACCAGTCTCCTTTTTTTATGGTCGGCTGTCATATGTATTGTTTTATCCAATGCTAAGAAACCATGTATCACCGCGATGATTTGTGCAGTAGAAGTTTGGTCATTTGTAAAAAAAAAGACTAACATTGTAACGTTGACGCATTTTGAGCGTCCTATACTTATACTGTTAACAAAAATAACCTAATCATGCTCAAAAAATCCTTTTTATTTTGTGTGATACTGTCAGGACTATTCCTGCAAATGGTATCAGGGCAAATCAATGCCCGGATGTTTCGTTTTCCGGATGTTTCTCAGAACCAAATTGTATTTACCTACGGCGGCGATTTGTGGGTAGTCGATAAAGATGGTGGCACAGCCAATCGACTAAGTTCGCCTGCTGGTACCGAGAATATGGCCCGGTTTTCTCCCGATGGTAAGCAAATAGCTTTTACGGGTAATTATGGTGGAAACCGCGACGTGTATGTTATTCCTGCTGCCGGAGGTATCCCTGAACGGGTTACATGGCATGGCGGAAGTGAACTTATGTTGGATTGGCACCCGTCAGGAAATAAACTGCTTTTTTCATCAGGCCGTAAAAGCGGGCGTCAACGCTATCGTCAGCTTTATACCGTAGCTTTGGACGGCGGACTGCCCGAAAAAGTGGCTATCAGCTATGGTGATCTGGCTTCCTTTTCACCGGATGGAAAAAAAATTGCTTTTAATTTTAACAGCCGGATTTATCGTACCTGGAAGCGTTACCGCGGTGGCATGGCTCCTGACATTCATGTTTTTGATACTGAGGCACAAGAGTCATGGAACATAACCAACAGCGATGCCAACGAAGAGTTTCCCATGTGGGTGGACGAAAGTATTTATTACTTATCTGACCGGGGAGAAGCCAGGCGTTTTAATATCTGGGTTTACAATACTTCAGACAAGCAGCACCGGCAATTGACAAAGTTTAAAAATTTTGATGTGCATTTTCCTTCAGCCGGACCATCTGATATTGTATTTGAGGCTGGTGGCAAGCTGTATTTGATGAATTTATCAACCCAGCAATATGAAGAAGTTGAAGTGAATGTGGTCACCGACCAAACTACACTTTTACCCAAACAGGAAAATCCCAAAAAACAAATTCAGTGGGCCCATGTATCTCCTGCAGGAAAACGTATTGTTGCCGAGGCCAGGGGAGAAATATTCAGTATCCCGGCTGAGAAAGGAGTAACACGCAATTTGACACAAACCAGCGGAGTGGCAGAGCGCTATCCTGTATGGTCGCCCGATGGCAAAAATGTTGCATGGTGGAGCGACAAGTCAGATGAATATCAGCTCTGTATGCATAATCTTGAAACAGGTAAAACAAATTCATTAACCGATTTTAAAAAAGGTTATCGTTACCCCGTTTATTGGTCGCCCGACAGTAAAAAATTGGCCTATGTCAATCAATTGATGGAACTTTTTATATATGATGTAGATGAAAATGAAACAAAAAAGATTGATACCGGTAATGGAACCAACCATCATGGTTTGTTGAATTTTAGTTTCGATTGGTCAGCAGATAGTAAATGGCTTACCTGGTCGCGTGCTGTTAATCAAAACAACAGCGTGATTTTTATTTATGATGTAAAAGGCGACGAAAAACATCAGGTTACAAGTGATTTTTACACCAATTACCATCCGGCATTCGATCCGGAAGGAAAATATTTGTATTGCCTAACCAACCGCGAGATGAGCCCTGTATACAGCGACTTCGACGGTACTTTTGTCTATCCCAATTCAACTAAGGTAGCTGCTATTCCATTGACATGGAAAATTGAATCGCCACTCAAGGCCAAAAACGATGAGGTGTCTATCGAAGAAGAGGAAGATGGGGAGGAAGCCAATGACAAAAAGAAGAAAAAGGATAAGGCGGATACAAAATCAGTGGAGATTGATTTTGAAGGCTTTGAGCGTAGAATGGTACTGCTGCCTGTCGATGCCGGGCGTTATAGTGATTTGGCCGCAGTGAAAGGGAAAATTGTGTTTATGCACTATCCCAACGCCGGATCAGATGACAAAAAGAGTGCTGTGCAGTTTTATGACGTCGAAGAGCGGGAAGTTAAAACCATTGTGGAAGGTGTGCAGTCGTTTGATCTAACGGCCAATCAGAAGAAAATGATGGTGATGGCTGGCCAAAAGATTGCTGTGTTGGATATTGCTCCGGAACAGAAGATGGATGAACCGGCTGATTTGAGTAATATGAAAATGACGGTTGATCCCCGGGCAGAATGGCGCCAAATGTTCTGGGATGCCTGGCGGCTCGAACGCGACTTCTTTTACGATACCAATATGCATGGCGTTGATTGGAAGGCCATTGGCAATCGCTATGCAAAGCTTATTGATCAAGCTGTGACACGCTCAGATGTAAATTACGTTTTGGGCGAGTTGATTGGAGAAATGAATGCCTCCCATGCTTATGTGGGTGGAGGCGACAGAGAGCATAGCGAGCATAAACGCATAGGATATCTTGGTGTTGACTGGACACTGGATAACGGCGCTTATAAAATTGAGCGTATAATCCGGGGAGCACCCTGGGATGCTGAAGTTCGTTCACCTTTGGATGAACCCGGTATAGATGTAAAAGAAGGTGAATTTATTTTGGCCGTTAACGGAGTAGCTCTTGATACAGATAAGCAACCTTATGCTGCATTTGAAGATTTGGCGGGTGAAACAGTAGAACTTACCGTGAATGATAAGCCTACAACTGAAGGGGCACGCAAGGTGGTTGTTAAAACACTTAAATCAGAGTCACGTTTGCGTCATCTGGCCTGGATAGAGCAAAACCGCAAACAAGTGGATGAAGCAACAAATGGACGTGCGGGCTATATCTATGTTCGCTCAACCGGAATTGATGGCCAAAACGAGTTGGTACGCCAGTTCGCAGCACAATACCATAAAGATGCACTTGTGATTGATGAGCGTTTTAACAGTGGAGGCCAAATTCCCGACCGCTTTATTGAATTACTCGATCGCGAACCATTGGCCTATTGGGCTGTTCGTGGAAAGAAAGACTGGCAGTGGCCACGAGTTGCGAATTTTGGTCCTAAAGTAATGCTCATAAATGGCTGGAGTGGCTCCGGTGGCGATGCATTCCCGGATTATTTCCGAAAAGCCGGTTTGGGTAAACTTGTGGGAACACGTACCTGGGGTGGCCTTATTGGCATTTCCGGCGCTCCCGGCCTTATTGATGGCGGCGTGGTTACAGTACCAACTTTCCGCATGTACAACCCTGATGGTACATGGTTTAAAGAAGGCCATGGTGTAGACCCGGATGTGAAAGTTCCTGAAAACCCTGCTGAACTGGCCAAAGGCAAAGATGCTCAACTCGAAAAAGCCATTGATGTTATTTTGGAGGAGCTTAAGCAATACGAACCTGTAAAAGGACACGAACCCTACGAAACCAGATAGGCCGACCTGGAGAAAATAACAATTGCATGCCGGTTTGCTAATGTAAACCGGCATGTTATTTTACTATCAAAATGTTATATTACGATTGCCTGCCTGTAAAAAAAATACAGTGCTATGGGTTCTCCTTCAATACACTTATTGCCTTTTCACGGAAATTTCTGCCAATATTTAACTGATGCTCACCAATTTCCACATATGCTGTTGTAAAGGCCTTTACTTTTTTGATGTTTATGATGTAGCTCCGGTGTATTCGCAGAAAGGTTGTTTCCGGTAAAACGTTTTCAAAATCGCTGAGTTTTTCGTAGCAAACATAAGAATGGTCTTGTGTTTGGATTTTTACGTAGTTGTCAAGGCTTTCGATAAATAAAATTTCATCATATGCCAGTTTGTAGTTCTTTTTATTCGACTTTATAATGATATGTGTTTGCTCATCTGTTTTATGGTCAGTAGTTTTGGTTGCGCTGCTTTGAAGACTCAGGAATTTATTAATGGCCTTCATAAAACGGTCAAAAGCAATGGGTTTGAGCAAGTAGTCGATGGCATCGAGGTCAAAAGCATCTATAGCAAATTCGCGGTAAGCCGTTGTGAATATAACTGCCGGCGGATGGTGTAGCGATTTGAGAAAATTAATCCCGGAAATTCCCGGCATATTGATATCCAAAAACAATAAATCTATTTCTTTCGCATTTAATACTTCTATAGCTCCGGTGGCTTTTGTGAACTTTCCGCATATCTCAAATTGATCGAATACCTCCAAATGCTCTTCAATAATGTCAATGGCTATGGGTTCATCGTCAATGATCAGACATTGATATTTAGGTCGGTTATTCATTGGTTAAAGTGATTTTCAGGTCTACAATAAAAGTTTCACCGTTGTCCTGGATTTGCAAGTTGTGTTTTTCGGGAAAAAGAACGGCAAGTCGCTCGCTGGTGTTTTTCAATCCAATTCCATTACTTTCTGAGTTCAGGTATTTGTCTGTTTTGGTTTGGTGATAATTGTTTTTGGTCCTAAACATAAGTTCGTCGCCTTCCAGATCAAGGCCCAGGGTAACGCCGGAGCTGCTGTGCTTGAATGCGTTTTCTACCAGTGGAAATAAAAGCAATGGCGGTATTTTGTATCCTTCGAGATTTTTTGGGTAATCAAATTGCACAGTAAAAGATTCATCATGTCTGAGTTTTTCCAGGGCAATATAGTTTTCTATGAAGGTTATCTCACTTTTTAAATCTACAGACTCGTGTTCTCCCTTGTAAAGCATGTAATCCAACAAGTCAGATAGTTTAAGAATTGAAGTTCGTGCCTCTTTTGTATCCCTTTTTATGAGTCCATAAAGATTATTGAGCATGTTGAACAAAAAATGTGGATGAATTTGTCCCTGTAGTAACTTCATTTGGGCATCTTTAAGCTTTGATTCTGCGAGTAACCGCTGTTTTTCAATTTCGTTTTTTTCGTTCATTCGGCGATACGATTCGCGTATAAAGTGAATTACCACGGCTGTAAAAACAATAATGTAATTACCGGCGAGTAGTATCAGAATATCCTGACCGGTAGGAATCAAAAGTTCCGGAAGCGTATAAGCACTGTAGATCAGTATGCCAAAAGATGCGAAAAAATTGATCCACATGGTAAATATGAATCCTCCAAATACGAGATAAATAAAAGTCCAGATTTTGTTTTTGAACAGAAACCGGGGAATCAGAATGTAATTAATAAGCCAGGTGAGAAAATAGCTCACCACTATCATCGATGCCACCAATACAAGTCGTATTTGAAGATCGAATTTTGGGTTAATGAACACAAAAAGCAGAATGAGCGCTGCCAGTATCCAATATAGAATATGCCAGAGCCATCTGCGTTTTCCTGTAAATGTTTTGTGAAAGGTATCTATCTTCATATAATCAAAGATAGGTTTTTTGTAAAGCTTGATCGGTTAAAATGAGATATTTTATGCAAACGACAAGTAATCAGTTCTGAATGGCTGTTTTGTATTTTGGAATGGAATAATTGTTTCTGAAAGCGTAAAATCGTACCTTGACATAAAAAGTTTTCAGATCCATTACCAATGATGTAAAATTGATCCTGTAAACCCATTAAAACTATTTATTATGTTCAAACATTGGATCGAAGGTGGACCATTTTTTATGTCGCTTGTTTACATTATGTGGATCATTGTAATTGTATTCGTTGTAAAATCAGTTATTAACTATTTTTCGCCAAAAGCAACAGAGAAGTTTTTGCTCCGGCAAAGTTCGTGGATTTTATTTTTCGGAAGTCTGGCTTTTTTGACCGGTATTTTTGCTCAAATGGTTGGTTTTTATGAAGCTATGCATGTTTTACAGGAAGCAGGTGATGTGTCACCAAAACTAATTGCCGGAGGTTTTAAGGTTTCATTACTGGCACCTTTGTATGGCTTCTTATTGCTGCTGCTTTCAGCCCTGTATTGGTTCCTGTATCGAAAAATTGTACAGAAGAAATTTACTAAAATGCATTAACACTCTTGCACCGTGAATTGAATAGGCAGGAACATCTTTACAGACGTTTCTGCTTTTTTTATATTTTTCCTGTTTTGTGCACCACATCGACGCCCTAAAAATGCACCACTGATTATCAGTCTATTGTGAGTTTTGCATTAATATTTTGGGTGTCCCGTCCTATTTTGCTCAATAGAATTAAACTATGTTGCATAGACCCGGGCATCCGTGATGAATAATTTCTTTTATCCTTTTCCTTGATGAAAAGGATCAAAAATCAAGACCAAATTACGCTTCATCCCGCTCTGTTCAATGGATTAAATGGCATATAAAAGCTGGGCAAGCCTCTTTTATACCATTTATATCCATTGAACATTCACCCCTGCACTGGCCCGCCAATTTGGTCTGGCCAACCCGCCTTGGGTCTTGTCGTTGATCAGCAGTAAAAAGTTTGCCAGCTAGCCGCATGATAAAAAATGCGTTAAAAAAACTTGTTATTATGGCGTCACGCGGTTTTGCCTTTTTTGACCTGTAGCAAAAAAAGTAGGGTTATGTCAAAATTGGGTGCCCCATTGCGCAAAACAGGAGGAACATCTTTACAGACGTTTCTGCTTTTTTTATATTTTTTGGCAAAAAATTAACCGTAAAGGCTTAATGTCATGTCAAACATAATCTGACGGCCAAGTATTGCTCTTTTCGAGCATGACATGACATTAGTGGTTATTCTTATCGAATTGTTTGGCCTCCTCCCATATCACATCCATCTCTTCCAACGACATTTTATGTAAATCTTTTCCTTTTTGGAGGGTTTGTGATTCAAGATAATTAAACCGCTTGATGAATTTTTTATTGGTGCGTTCCAATGCCGTTTCAGGATCAATATCGTACAAGCGGGCAGCATTTATCAGGCTAAAGAACAAATCGCCAAATTCAGCTTCTATATCTTTCTGTGAATTGTTTTGGGCTATCTCTTCTTTTACTTCACTCAACTCTTCATTAACCTTGTCCCACACTTGTTCGCGTTCGGTCCAGTCGAAACCTACACCACGCACTTTTTGTTGTATGCGGTTGGCTTTGACCAGGGCGGGTAACGATCTGGGTACGCCTTCCAATACAGTTTTTTTGCGGCCTTTTTCTTTGAGTTTTAAGGCTTCCCAGTTTTCTTCAACTTCCTGTGCCGACTGGGCTTTGGTGTCTCCAAAAATATGTGGATGCCGGTAAATCAGTTTCTCGTTCAAAGCTTCTATCACTTCTTTGATGGTAAACCAGTCATTCTCTGCGCCAATTTTGGAATAAAAAACAATGTGAAGCAGTATATCGCCCAGCTCTTTTTTAATTTCTTTTCCATTGCGCTCAATGATTGCATCGGCCAGCTCGTAGGTTTCTTCAATAGTGAGATTGCGCAGGCTTTCCAGCGTTTGTTTTTTATCCCACGGGCATTGCACACGCAGGTCGTTCATAATGTCGAGTAGCTTTTTGAAAGTGTCTAGTGTAGGTTGGTTTCCTTCTTGTTGCATTAGTCAAAGAGTGATTTTTGGTTTTTTAATTCATCAGGGTCGAATACGGTTTCAACTGTCCAGCTTGTGGGGTTTTCTCCTGAGAATATTTCTATTTTATCGATAAGTAATTTATTGAGGTCTGAAACACGAAAATCTTCGAGTTTTTCATCTTCATCCCAAATCATATACATCTGGAAGCTTAAATCATCGGTTTTGTCCTGCAGCACATCAAAGTGTTGGCAACCATCTACAGAGATTAGTTCATCTCTGAATTGCTTCATAAACTCTGAGAAATTCACGCGATGGTCTTCCTGTAGCTGAAATTTGGTAATACGTGTAATCATTTGAATGTGATTTTAATTCGATCGCCTGTACGCAACCCTAACGATTTGTTTGCCGGATAGTTCATATGAGCAATCTCCAGCAAATCACCGCTGTTGAATACCGCGATCAGTTCATTTACTGATTCATTATACCCGTCATTTATTTTTTCTATGCCATGTGGCTTTCCTTTGAGCAAGATAGAGAATTTTCTGTTTCTTCCGGCCTCTTCGAATATTTTTCGTGTAATATTCGTGATAATATTTCCAAAACCATCAATATGGGTGATGATACCAATAATTTGATTTTGTTCGATTTGAGGTCGTATGTACCGGGTTTCTTTTAATGTATATGGTTTGCCAAGCCCACTGATGCTCTTTTTTTGGTAGATGTGGCAAATGCCTCTGCTGATGTAGCTGAGTTCGGGAAATGTGGGTGCATATCGGTCACCAGGCTCCATTAGTATCACTTCATGAGCTTTGTCTCTCACTAATAGATTAATTACGCCCGAATCGGGAGAAATGAAGAAATGATCATCGAAACTTGCCGCAATGTAGGGTACTGGGTTTTCATTACGGTTATTTACAGTATTAATATGAATTGTACCTTTCGGAAAATGATGATAACTGTTACGTAATACAAAAGCAGCCTCCTGGTATTGATAGTGTTCAATTTGGTGTGTAATATCAATAAATCCCGGCACAGGCTCACAATGGCTAATAATGCTCCCTTTGAGTGCGCCAAGGTAGTAATCGCTTTTATCCCAGTCGGTAATGAAGGTTATGCTTTGCATAGTTTTTTGAAACAGTGAACCACAAAAATATTACTGCTTACCGTTAAAATTTAATTATTTTTGTCACTAATTAGTCAAATATTAATGCTTCAAAATTAGTAATAATTACGGACGAACGTATATGATAGAAAAATCAATTAAAATTACAGATTTAGAATTGATAGACCTTTATGGTATCAATGATGCGAAATTGGATGTGATGCGGGAACTTTTCCCAAAACTCCGAATAGTAGCGCGAGGCGATGTGATAAAAGTGATGGGAGAGGAAGATGAAATACTCTTCTTTGAAGAAAAATTGAATGAGTTTATAGAACACTTTCATGAGTACGGAAAACTTACGCCAGACGACATTTCGCGTATTGTAAATGAATATAAACCAGCCAATAAAGAGGACTTAAAGAAAACGGATGTATTGGTGTTCGGGCGTAATGGTAAACCCATCAACGCAAGAACAAAAAACCAGCGAAAACTGGTACAAAGCGTTCATTCAAATGATTTGGTTTTTGCTATTGGTCCGGCAGGTTCGGGGAAAACTTATACGGCCATTGCCATGGCTGTGCGTGCCCTGAAAAATAAAGAAGTTAAACGCATTATTTTAAGTCGCCCTGCTGTAGAAGCCGGTGAGAATCTTGGTTTTTTGCCAGGGGATTTGAAAGAGAAAATCGATCCGTATCTGCAACCACTTTATGATGCATTGAATGATATGCTTCCCAGTCGCAAGCTTGAGTCTTACCTTGAAGATGGAACTGTGCATATCGCCCCGTTGGCCTTCATGAGAGGTCGCACGCTTGATAACGCCTTTGTGATTTTGGATGAGGCACAAAATACTACTATTAATCAATTGAAAATGTTCCTCACACGTATGGGTGAACATTCAAAAATGCTTATTACGGGTGATGTGACCCAAATTGATTTACCCGGCCGCATGGAGAGTGGTTTGTTGCACGGAATTAAACTATTAAAGAACATCGAAGGCGTTAGCACTGTTTACCTGGACGAAACAGATATCGTAAGGCACCGGTTGGTTAAGCAAATTGTACTTGCATATCAGTCAGACAGAGATAAAAAGGCTATGGATGCCAGAAAGGATGCCACTAAAAAAACGAAAAATTCCAATAGTCAAAAATCAAACGAAGAATAATAACAACGCGCAGTCCAATTAAGCTTATAGTTCATGAGAAAGAATGCTCATTAATAATTTGTAATCTTAAAAAAGGGTGTACTTGAAAAGCTTCGAAAGAATTTAACGAAATCTTAAAGTTACTTATCACATTAAAAAGTTGAGTAGTCGTATTTTTGGATTTTTTAATTTTGAAAATTAGTGAGTGGTGCTTTGAAAATTATCATTTGATTATAGAATTTATTAATTGGTATTTAAATAAAACATTATGGACGCTTTAACGAAAAGTAATTTCAATTTTCCCGGGCAAAAAGACGTGTACCACGGTAAAGTACGGGATGTGTATAATATTGGTGATGAGTACCTGGCAATGGTTGTAAGTGATCGGATTTCGGCCTTTGATGTGGTTTTACCACAGGGTATTCCATACAAAGGGCAGGTGCTGAACCAGATTGCTGCGGAATTTTTGGATGCTACCAAAGATATTGTTCCCAACTGGAAAGTTTCCACGCCGGATCCCAATGTAACCATCGGTCATTATTGCGAGCCATTCAAGGTAGAGATGGTTGTGCGCGGATATCTGACCGGACACGCATGGCGTGAATATAAAGCCGGCAAGCGCGAGCTGTGTGGCAATACCCTGCCTGAAGGTATGAAGGAGCATCAAAAGTTTGAGCAACCCATAATCACACCAACCACTAAAGAGGACGTGGGACACGATGAGGATATTTCGAAAGAGGAGATACTTAAACAGGGTCTTGTTTCAAAAGATGACTATGAATTGCTTGAGGAATATACGTTAAAGCTTTTTGAACGCGGTACACAAATGGCTGCCGATAAAGGACTGATTTTGGTTGATACCAAATATGAGTTTGGTAAAAAAGATGGTAAAATTTACCTGATTGACGAAATTCACACACCCGACAGTAGTCGTTATTTTTATGCAGATGGGTACCAGGAACGATTTGATAAAGGCGAAAAACAGCGCCAGCTTTCAAAAGAGTTCGTGCGCGAATGGCTTATAGAGCAGGGATTTCAGGGGCAGGAAGGTCAACAAGTGCCGCATATGGATGCTGAGCGCATTAAGCAGGTTTCTGAACGTTATATTGAATTATATGAGAAAATTACCGGCCGCAGCTTCGAAAAAGCTGACATTAGTAATATCGAAAATCGTATTCAGGAGAATACAGAGAAAGCATTGAAAGAACTATAGCGCAAATTTTAACATAAATATAAAAAGACTCCCTGGGAAGTCAATTTTCTTCGCCATGACGTTTTTAATTTTCGGTTATGTGCAGGAAAATTAGCACCATCATCGCTCAATCAGCGACGCGAAGGTGAAAGCCTGAACCGAACTGTTTTGGACAAATGGGAGGCCGGCTCCAAGCCGGCCTCCCATTTTGCGTTTTGAGCCTTGCCTTCGCATCGCTCTTCGAACCAACTTCACTATAAACGGTCGGAAAGACTCGGCGTGTCTTGGAAATACACCGAGTCTGGGCAACAGCAACACAGTCCAATCGAAGACGTCATCGCGCGGAGCGCCAGCGACAAAGCGATCTGTTAGAATACCCGCAGCGGAAGCTTGAAACATCTCTTCTCCCGATAAATCGGGATCGTGATGACGTTGTTAATTTTGGGTCTGGTGTTGATATCCAGCCCAATCGAAGCCGCATCCCGCTTAGCCGCTCCACGCAGCTAAGCGGTTGAAAAGACGACAACTTAAAAACTACTCGTGATTATTTGTATAATCCGTGATCAATTGGTTACGTAACTCGATGTACATTTCCGTGGCTTCCTGCATGAGCGTATTGGAGTATTTGGTTAAAAACTCCTGGGCGCTTTCCGGTTTTTTCTTATGTAGCTCCATGGCCTTTTTCTCAATTTCAGCCTGTTTGTCGAATATTTTATTTTCGAACGGTGTACGTGCTTTAATTACATCCTTTGACATAGGTTGGAACCTCAATCTGCAAAGGTTGCCTACAAAATCGTATGCCCAACGCGCCGACTTTTCGCTGTATGCCTCAGGGTCATAGGTTTTGTAGGTATCGTCCACAGAGAGGTTGCCGGTGTATATTGGGATGTAGGGGCAGAAATAGGGATTGTCCAGGTAAACCCAATACACACCACCAATTTCATCGGGCAGCCAGTCACGTATTTGCAGCACCATGCCATAATGCCCACGGTGCCGGGCCACAGGGCGACGGTATGTGATTTCCATTGCTTTGCGCATTTCGCTGTCTGGGAATGGTGTGGCCATTGGGCTTTGAACCATGCCACCCTCATTGTCAGGAACCATCCATTGCGGGTAAAGGGTCATGTCGTAAATGGTACCCTCGAACGTAGAGCGCTGGAATGCGATGACATCCCGTACCGACATTTTTTGTTCAGGTTTAATTGAGAATGGATAATAGGAAACGGGCTCCACAGTTTGGAAATAGGGCTGCATGCCCTTGAAATAGTTGTCTTTTACAAACCGGTCGGGCCAATTTTTAAGGTTGGGTGCAAAGGTTTGGTGAAACAACCAGAAGCGTCCCGTGGCGTATTCAGCGGGTAGGGGAGCATAAGCTTCCTGCCAAATGAAAGGTTTGCCCGAAGCCGGATCGTACCAGCCGCGATCAATGGCTTCCTGTTTGTAATTGTCTGAAACCATGAAATTGTCTGTATCGTCTTCATCGATTTGTTTGATGATAGACCAGTTGGGAATCATTGTTGCCTCATCGGCTGGCAGTCTTTTGGCTGCCCAAATGGCCCCTGGTTTGCCGCTGTCGCGTGTCCAACCTGCACCAACGCCGAAAATCTCCAATACCCAGATTTCATCTTTGTCGGCTATTACCAAAGTTTCTGACCCTGGGCCGCTACTGGGTAGGAATCCGTATTTGGTCATTAATTTACCAATGAATTTTACAGCTTCACGTGCGGTTTTATGGCGTTGCAAGGCAAATATTTGTGCCTGGTCAATGGTCATGATCTGTTCGCCGTTTTCCCGGGTGCAAATTAGTGCATCGCGCTGGGCTGTAGTACTCTCGGCTATTCCAAGTTGGTACTCATTTACCTGCGAATAGGCAGAGTGGAAGTATTTGTAGGTTTGACGTACCTGTGGAATATAACCCAGTACTTCGCCATCATTGTCGAGTGGGAGTGTGGCATCCTGAATGCCCCAATACACAGCGGCTTTGGCTCCGGCCTCAAAAGTCATGGCCGGCATTACAAAAATACGGGAATCAGGTCCGGCATCGGAGTGTGAAATAATGTTGGAACCATCTTTAGAGGCTTTCTTGCCCACGGCAATAATTGTACATGAGTTACTTTGTATAGTAAGGAATACAAAGAGTGTGGTTAAGAAAAGGAATAATATGTTTTTCATAAGTATTGAGATTTAATGTGTTGATATTTTTGTATTTGAATTGCTAATATAGTTTATTTTTAACGTCATTGCGAGGAGGTACGACGAAGCAATCTCTTTCAATAGAGTTTAAGAGATTGCTTCACTACGTTCGCAATGACGTCTCCGATTGATTTCTACTCAAACGCTTTCGCCCGCTCAGCTTCCACATCTTCGATGTTTTTGGCCAGTGGCTTGCCCAAAATGCGGTATCCTTCAGGTGTTACCAAAATATCTTCTTCGTTCCTGATGCCCCCAAAGTTTTTATAAGTCTCCACTTTTTCGTAATTGATAAATTCGCTGAAACGGTTTTCTGATTTCCATAGATCAATCAATTCTGGAATGAAGTAGATACCGGGTTCAATGGTAAAAACGAATCCCGGCTGCAGTGGCCTGGCCAGTCGCAGCGATTTTAAACCAAATAGCGTGCTTTTAGGCTCACCGGCGTATCCCACAATTTCTTCTCCGAAATTTTCCATATCGTGCACGTCGAGACCCATTAGGTGCCCTGTGCCACAAGGGAAGAATAGCGCATGTGCTCCCGCATGAACGGCTTCTTCTGTATCCCCTTTTACAAATCCAAGTGCCTTTAGTCCATCGAAAATGTGGCGGGCAGCTGCAAAATGTACTTCTTTGTAAGCTGTGCCGGGTTTGCAGGCTTCGATGGCTGCATTGTGGGCATCGAGGGTGATTTGGTATATCTCTTTTTGCTTTTCTGTAAACTTGGCAGATATCGGGAAAGTACTGGACATATCCCCGGCATAATGCAATGGCGTTTCGGCACCGGCATCAAGCAAGAAAAGGTCACCTTCGTTGATGGTATTTCCGTGGTAATGGTTGTGCAAAGTTTGTCCGTTAGTGGTGGCAATAATGGGGAACGAAATATTTCCGCCATGCGCCAATGCTACCTCGTGCACTTTAGCGGCCACCTCAGCCTCTTTCATTCCCGGTCTGGCAAACCGCATGGCTGCCTGATGCATTGCTGTGGTGATACTGACCGCCTTTTCTATTTCTGTAATTTCTTTTGCTGACTTTATGTTGCGTTGATCTGAAACAACTTTGATTAATGCTTTAGAAGCAAAATCATTGGTTTGATTTACGGGAATACCAAGCCAGTTGTACAATTTAATTTGATGCTCAGGTCTGTATGTTGGCAAGAAATGAAGTGTTTGCTTGCGTTTTTGTGCCTCTGCAAGCAGGTTTAACAGGTCTTTTTGACTTCCTGTGTGCTCAATTCCTGCTTTTTGGCTATTTTCTGCAATTGTTGGTTGTGCCCCCATCCACACGATGTGGTCAATGGTGAGGTCATCACCAAAAATCCAATCTTTGTCGTTGTCAAGGTCAATGATACCGGTTAAACCCGGAGAATCCAGTCCGAAGTAGTACAAAAATGAGCTGTCCTGCCTGAAGTGATAAGTGTTGTCGGCATAGTTCATAGCGCTTTCTTCGTTGCCCGGAAAAAATAGCAATCCGGTTTTAAATTGTTTTCTGAGTTGATTGCGTCTGTTGATATAGGTTGATTTTGGGAACATGATGAATATTTTTTTTGTTTCGGTTATTTTACTTTTAGATAGAAAAATAGCTTATGCCTCTTCGTGGGCAGTCCTGCGAATAATTTCATTTTGTAGGGCTTCGCCAAGGTCATTGAAATAGTCGCTGTAGCCGGCCACCCTCACAATTAAATCTGTGTGCTTTTCAGGGTGTTTTTGTGCATCGCGCAGTGTGTCGGCACTGACCACGTTGAACTGTATGTGGTGTCCGTCCATCCGGAAATAACTTCGTATGAGGTAGCCCAATTTGGCAATAGCCGTTTCATCTTTGAAAAATGAAGGTGCAAACTTCTGGTTGAGCAGGGTGCCACCCGTTTTAAGATGGTCAATTTTGGCTGCCGATTTGAGCACGGCTGTGGGGCCTTTTTTATCGGCTCCCTGCACGGGACTGATGCCCTCTGAAAGCGGCTCCCCGGCTCTTCTGCCATCGGGCATTGCGCCAATAACGCTGCCAAAGTACACATGGCTTGTGGTAGGCAACATGTTTATGCGGAAAATGCCACCGCGATATGTGGGGCGTCCGTTGATAGCATCGTGAAATATTTCGAAAACCTGTGCGGTAAACTGATCGGCCTGGTCATCATCATTGCCGTATTTGGGCGTTTCATAAATGAAACGGTAGCGTAGCTCCTCGAAATTTTCAAAATCATTGTCAATGGCCTTTACCAGGGCTTGCATTGTAATGTTTTTGTCATTGAAAACATTATGGTTGATGCTGGCCAGGTTGTCGGTAATGCTACCCAGTCCCACACCCTGGATGTAGGAGGTGTTGTAGCGAGCACCGCCGGCGTTATAATCGGTGCCATTAGCTATGCAATCTTCAATAACGAGCGAAAGGAACGGAACGGGAAGCTCTTCGGCATAAGCTTTTTCAATAATGAGGTTGCCATTGAGTTTAATATCTGCAAAAAAGTTCAATTGTTTTTTGAAGGCTTCCATCAAATCCTCCATACGGGTAAATTGTGCCGGATCGCCTGATTCAATGCCAATTTTTTTGCCTGTACGCGGGTCAGTACCATTATGCAAAGTAACCTCAAGTATTTTGTTGAGGTTGAAATAGCCTGTCAGGATGTAACTTTCCGTACCAAAAGCGCCGGTTTCAACACATCCGCTGGCGCCACCATTGCGCGCATCAACAATGTCTTTGCCCTGGTTAAGCAATTCTTTGATGATGGCATCGGTATTGAAAATGGATGGTTGGCCGAAACCGGTCTTTGATATTTGCAATGCCCTGTGGATAAATTTATCGGGGTTTTTCTTGCTGATTTGCACCATTGAGCTGGGTTGTAGTATGCGCATCTCTTCAATTACATTTAGAATCAGGTAAGAAAGTTCATTCACAGCATCTGTGCCATCGGGTTTAACCCCACCCAGGTTAATCAGGGCAAAGTCGGTGTATGTATTGCTTTCTTCGGCAGTAACGCCCATTTTTGGGGGCGAAGGGTGGTTGTTGAATTTTACCCAAAATGCTTCAAGCAATTCTTTGGCTTCTCTGTCGGTTAAGGTTTGTTTGCTTATTTCTTGCTGGTAAAGCGGATAAAGGTGTTGGTCTAATTTTCCGGGGTTGAATGAGTCCCAGGGATTTACTTCAGTGATCACGCCGAGGTGGATGAACCAATAGTGTTGAAGCATTTCGTGAAAAGTTTCAGGTGCATGCTCCGGTACTTTTCGACAAATATCGGCCATGCGCCTGAGTTCCCTCTTTCTGTTTTCGTCCTGGGTGGTGGTTATTATTTCTTCAATTTTGGTGGCATGCCGGTGTGCATACATGATCATGGCATCGGCAGCAATATTCATGGCTTCGAGTTCGTGCTTTTTGGCCACATCATTATCATTTAACTGCTTTATGGTTTCTGATATCTCGTTTTTTAGGTCAGCAAGTCCTTTTTGGAAAATTTTTTTTCCGGCTACAGTATGCCCCGGGGCTCGTTGTTCCTGGAATTCTGTAAAAACACCTGCTTCATAGGCCTTGTGCCAGTTTTCAGGAAGCCTGTCGAAAATTTTATCGCGCATTGAACGCCCTTTCCAATATGGGATAATCTCCTTTTCGTATAATTCTCGTGTTTCGGCATCCACGGTAAAGCCTACTTTAGGGCGATTGTGAAGGATATCGAGGTCCTGCAGTGAATGCAGACTAACTTCCGGATAGGTGGGAGTGGCTTTTGGTGCCGGTCCCCGTTCTCCTACAATAAGTTCGTGCTCGTTGATGCAGATGGCTTTATGGGTAAGCAGATATTTAAAGGCCCGTGCTCTTTTTATAGGGGCTGGGAGGTCTATACCTTCCATTTCTTTATAAAACCTGGTTATAAGTTGGGCGCGTTCTCCCGAAAGCCGGTTTTCAGCTTCGAGACTTTGTTTGCGTAGTTCTGATATTCTGGGTGTCATGTTTTGTTGGTTTTGAGTTTTGATTGTTTTTGGTGGCATTAGTTTGTGTGAGCGAGCACCCTTAGCTCATGACCGAAGGGAATAATCGCTCAATTTGAGTTTTAACTATCCACCAATGGTAACTGTAAATCCGGTTTGTTCAAATTTCATTTTGAGTGGCGCCAGTTCTTTTTCGTCCATGGCTTTTGTGTCCCCCATACGGTTCATTTTCCGAAATCTTTCGTATTTGTTGTTTGAAATATTGTGATAAGGTAGCAAGTCAATATGTTTGATGGACTTAAAAGTGTTCAACATTTCACTCATAGCATTGATATTATTTGTGGTGTCGGTAATTCCGGGAATAACCGGAAAGCGTAACCTTGTGTTGATGTTGTTTTGATCAAGCCATTTCAGGTTGTTGAGTACATTAGCTACAGGTACGCCCGTATACTTCAAATGCTCCTCATTGTCTATCAATTTTAAATCATACAGGAATAAGTCCACATTGGGGGCTATGGTCCTGAAATTTGTTTTGTTGGTATAACCCGTTGTGTCAAGTGCTGTATGGATTTTATGCTTTTTGCATTTTGTGAGTACCTCTTTCAGGAAAGTAGCTTGCATTAATGGTTCGCCACCAGAGAATGTTACTCCGCCATCAGACTCTTCAAAGAATACACGGTCTCCAAGAATGGTTTCCATGAGTCCATCAGTGTCGACTTTATAACCTATTTGTTGTTCTCTCGTGTACCGCTGATCAGCAAGTTTGTTGGTTTTGATGCATTTTTCAGGAGCTGGATTTTGGCTCTCTGGATTATGACACCACCAACAACTCATGGGGCATCCTTTGAAGAAAATGGTTTGCCGTATGCCCGGACCATCGTGCACAGCAAAGTGCTTAATGTCGAAAATAATTCCTTCCATTGGTTTAAAAATGGATTTGTAATAAATGTAATAATGTAAATTAAACCTGTATAAAAGAGGGAGAAGGGTTGCTCGATATCAGCAAATCCAGCATTCGAACAGGCATTTGCCTATTGCATGAGAGAGTTTATTGTAAATAAAGAGAGACATAAGTCAAATATAATACTTTTTTTGATTCAAAAAAATGACTTCTGTTGGCTATTGTAAACATTAAGAGCCGGTTGGGGATTCAACCGGCTCTATGGGGTAAAATATAAAACGAAGTGAAGGGGTCTTTTCGACTTGATAATCAGTAGATGGCTTCGTTTCCGATTTCATCGGAACAGGCTGCTCCTTGTCGCCATGAAGGTTCCAATTTTGGATTTGAACACAGTTCATTACAAGGGTACAGCCCGAAGTAATCTGTACCAATCAATCAGAGCGTAAATTAGAAACAGATGGCTTCGTTCCTCGACATGACGATTCCAATTTAAGGTTTGTACAGCTCAAAAGAAGAAGCAACCGAAGCACGAGATGCGAGCTCGACTAAATCAATCTGTTGCAATTAACTGCAACGTAAGCTTTGTAACAGATGACTTTGTCATACTTCCTGCCAATGACGTATTTAAGAAAGTTTCACGCAACGCTCGCAACGAATGCGCAGCGACCGCAACGTTAGACACGTAGCGTTCGTAGCGTATTTTTCGTGGCGCTCGTGGCGTGAAATAATTTAAAAAACT
>NZ_JBSRDC010000057.1:0-21843 GCF_055145285.1 Salinivirga sp.
GTGTATATTCTCCAAAGCGAAAAAGACCAAAAGTATTATATTGGTAGTACCTCCAACGTAGAAAAAAGACTTGACTATCATAATAGAGGGTTGCAAAGATCCACCAAAAATCGTATCCCTTTCAAACGAAAGCATAAAAAATTGACCTCAAAAAAATCTATTGGCACGACAACAAGATAGCTAATGTGTAACCCGAAATTAAAGCGCCGTAGGTATGGGATTAGCGTAGCAAACGAAAAAAAGGAGAACTCCCTGTGGAATTCTCCTTAAAACCTTTACAAAAGTTTTTATAAAAAAAACAGCTTACCCCTTACTGTTAATTATTCATCGCAAAATACTTCATAATTTGCACCGGCAGCAACCCCCAAAAGCTCCTTAACTGTTATGGTAATTCGCTGTGGGTTACATTCGTCTATACCCCACTCTTCTGTACCCAGGTCATCGGAATATGATTGATCATATTGCCAGGCTTCGGTATCTGCATTGTATAAATACACATCGTAAGAAATAGAAATACTGTGCTCTTTTCCACTCTCGATATCAAAATAGTCTGAAAATTCTCCATAAGGAATATCTTCAACTATTTGTCCACCGACTTTAAGTTCAGTTATTTCGTACTTTGTAGGTACCACACCCAATGCTTCGGAATATGCTCCATTACGAACACGTACTTCATAAGTTTCTGAATCTTCTTCACAAGCAACAAATGTGAGACTCATTAATGCAACAAGCGCTAATGCTTTGAATTGGTTAAGAAATTTCATAAAAATTTAATTTAAGTTAAAAAATAATAAGTAGCTAATTTTTAGATGCTTCACAGTTTCTGGATCTTAGTTATATTCTTTTTTTAGTTGTTTATAACTCAATGCTGTTATTTTTCCATTTTGCTACATTCATTATGTTGCTAAATTCATTACTCTTTGAAATTTTTTTTTTACACATCGCTGCAAAAGCGTAGAAAATTCGATTGCTTTCGACACATAATCAATCCTTTACAATAAAATTAACTTGTATAATTTTTTTTTGCTAAGTAATAGAGTTGTTATTTTTGGGAGATTAGCTCATACATAAAAGCTATTGGACATCTTACTTTTATTTAGTATAAATAAAATCATTGTTATGCTGTGCAACATGTTGAATCAAAACCTGATATACAGCATGTTTTAAAGGCTCAAATTGGTGCATGGTTTGATACCTTTATACCAAAAAACCGAGATACAATGACCATAACCACCATCAGCGAAATAATCAAAGGGAAAATAGCCAGCTACCCAAAAAACAAGGCTGATTTCAATTTCTGTTTTGCCTCAGACCTTATGAGTGATGTACTGAGGATCGACACCGATGAAATGATACTCCTTACAGGTTTGGCTAATATGCAGGCAATACGCACCGCAGAGATGGCAGACATCAACTGCATTATTCTGGCACGCGGCAAAAAAGCTACCAGTGACATGGTTAACCTGGCCGAAGAAAGCTATATCACCATCATTGAGAGTCCTTATTCCATGTTTCATATAGCAGGGTTATTATTCCAAAACAGTATTAAACCCCTGTTTTAATCATGAAACTTGAATTTACCATATCAGGTGGTGATTTTTCAAAAGCAGGCTTTGCCTCCAGTGAGGTAAAAAAGACGCTAAAAAAAATCAATGTAGACCCCAAAATTATTAAACGGGTGGTGGTAGCTTTGTATGAAGGGGAAGTTAATGTATGTGCGCATGCCTATACAGGCAAGATAAGTGTGGAAATTGACGGGGCCATTATAAAAATACAAATAAAGGATGAGGGCCCCGGAATTGAAGATATTGAAGAGGCCATGAAGGAAGGATACTCCACAGCGAGTGAAGCGGTAAGGGAAATGGGTTTTGGAGCTGGCATGGGTTTGCCCAACATGAAGAAAAACGCCGATGAGATGCAATTAGAAAGTAAAGTAAACGAGGGCACTACAGTATCCATCGTACATTATTTAAAGTAAAACGCTATGGAAACACATTTTTTTCATCATGCACTTAAAATAAACCAGGATGTTTGCTATGGATGCACACATTGCATGACCGTGTGCCCTACCGAGGCTATTCGTGTTAAAGACGGCAAAGCATTCATATATGAACACAAATGCATTGATTGCGGCATGTGCATGAAGGCATGTCCGGTAAATGCCATTCAGGTAGAGCAGGATGATTTCAACAATATATTCAAATACAAACACAGGGTAGCGCTCTATCCCAGCGTTTTAACAGGCCAGTTTCCTTCAAAATACTATGCATCGCAAATAACTGCAGTACTGCTCGATCTCGGTTTTACACATGCATTTGAAGTCGAACATGGCGCTGATTTTCTGAAAAAAGAAGTTCCCAAATATCAGCTCGAAAGCGAATACAGACCAGTGATATCGTCATTTTGTCCGGCCATAATACGGTTGATACAGGTAAAATTCCCATCGCTGGCCAACAATGTAATGCAACTAAAACCCCCGGTGGAACTTTCCGCTCAGTTTTACCGCAAACACCTCACAGACAAAAATATTGCAGACGAAGATATAGGCATATTCTACATCACTCCATGCGCAGCAAAAATTGCAGCCATAAAGAGCCCTGTGGGGGAACCTGACTCCCACATAGACGGGGTAATCAATATGGATTTCATTTTTAACCGCATCTTCAGGGCACTTAAACAAGGCAAAGGGACCCATCGTGAATTGCCCGACAAGCCTACCATGAGCCCGGATGCATTGAAATGGAGTCTTACAAACGGCGAAGCCGCACATGCCAAAGGCCGTAGCATAGCCATTGATGGTGTTCACAATGCCATGGATTTTCTGGAGCAATTGGAAGACGAAGAAATATCCAATATAGACTTTATCGAAATAAGAGCATGCGATGAGAGTTGTGCCGGTGGCATACTTAATACCAACAACCGTTTTCTGACAGTAGAACGGCTGAAACTAAGAGCAGCGCATTATGAGCAGGATCAGGCTAAAACAGCTGAGAGTAATCCGCTTTTACAACAAAAAGCCTACGTCAAAGAAAATAGTCGTATAGGAGCAGTTAAACCACGCTCTATGCTAAAACTCGACGAAGATATGGCCCGCGCCCTGATAAAAATGGAAAAAACACGCCGGCTAATGTGCTTTTTGCCCGGCATTGATTGCGGAGCCTGTGGAGCACCGACTTGCCAGGCGTTGGCTGAAGATATTGTGCAGCACAAAGCAGCACTGAGCGACTGCATTTTTATGCAGGCGCATATGCAAACCCACGGTAAAATGTCAAGAAAAACAGCATACAAAAAAGTAGAAACTATATGGGGCGAAAACCGCCTGCAAAAAAATTGTAAAAAGAAAGGAGCCAAAGATGAAAATATCTGAAATAATCGAAAAACTTGACCTTAAAGTTTTCGCCGGTGCTGATAATCTCGATCGCAAAATATCAGGCGGTTACGTGAGTGACTTGCTTAGCGATGTAATGGGATTCTCCAACGAGGGCAACATTTGGGTTACATTACAAACCCATAAAAATGTAATGGCCATTGCCTCATTAAAAGAGCATGCAGCAGTAATTGTTGTAAAAGGCTTTCAGCCCGATGAAGAAACCATCAAACATGCCAATGAAGAGGGTATACCATTGCTGGGGTCGCATGAACCCACTTTTGAACTCTCAGGCAAGCTTTATGAACTTATCAATTCATAGTTAAACCAATATGCAGTCCTTTAAAGCCGATTTACATACCCATACTGTACTTTCACCATGCGGAAGTCTTGAAATGAGCCCCGGACGCATTATCGAGAAAGCCGACAAGGAAGGTATTGATTTGTTGGGTATTACAGATCACAACAGCACGTTGATGTGCCATGTGCTGGACGAAGTGGCTGCAGAGCATGGCATTACGATTTTACCGGGCGCCGAAGTCAATACCAAAGAGGAGGTCCACTGCCTTACATTTTTTAAAGATTGGAAAACTTTGGCTGCGTTTCAGCAATATCTTGAACAACATCTTATTTTCATCCCAAACGATCCAAATCGTTTTGGTTACCAGGTGGTTGTAGACCGAGATGAACAAATAGTAAATGAAGTAAACAGTTTGCTGATTGCCAGCCTCAACCAGAGTCTGGATGAGATTGCAGAAGAAGTGCACCGTCTGGATGGCATATTCATCCCGGCACATATAGACCGGCCTACCAACAGCATCACGTCGCAATTGGGATTCATCCCCGACAATCTTAAGGCCGATGCCCTCGAAATATCAAAATTCACTACTTTAAAAGCAATGAAAAGGCTCCAACCCAATGTGGATGTATTTAGCATAATACAAAGTTCCGATGCCCACTTTATAGGCAACATAGGCGACACTTCATGCAATTTCTATATGGAAACTCCCACGTTTGAAGAAGTTAAAATGGCACTGGCTGGAGAAAACGGCCGCAAAGTAACATTGGTATGAAAGATTTATCACAACATATTCTGGATATCGCCAACAACTCCATTCGTGCGGGAGCTACGCTGATACAAATCAGTATCACAGAAAAACCTGAAAAAGATCTGTATACCCTCATAATTGAAGATAACGGTTGCGGTATCCCAAAAGACAAAATTGAGGAGGTGTGCGACCCGTTTTACACAAGCAGAACAACAAGAAAAGTGGGTTTGGGTATTCCGTTACTCAAACTCAACGCAGAGCGCACTGGTGGTTGGTTTTCACTAACCTCGGAAGAAGGAAAAGGCACCACGGTTAAAGCTGTTTTCAAACATAAAAGCGTGGACAGACCCGCCATTGGCGACATTTCAGGCACTCTAAGTATTGTTGCGGCAACCGACCCAAAAATTGACCTTGTTTACATACATACCAATCAGTCAAATGAATATATCTTTGACAGCAGAACAATAAAAGCAGAATTAGACGGCATATTATTGTCCAATCCGAAAGTGATGAGATTTATAGATGAAATGATCTCAGAAAACTTAGAATCAATTAATTATACCAAATAACCATTTTTGTTTAAAACCAAAAGGAAATCAAATGGCAAAAGTTAAATCATTAGCTGACTTGCGCAAGATGAAAGAAGAACTACAAACGAAAGTTCATCTTCGTGAAAAAGCTGACAACCCCGAATCACTGGTACAGGTAAAAGTAGGAATGGGTACCTCAGGCATTGCATCAGGTGCTAAAGAAGTATTTAATTACCTGGTAGACGAACTCGAAAAGCGAAATATTGAAGCCATCGTTACGCAAACCGGCGATATGGGCTACAGCTATGCAGAACCAACCATTGAGGTTACAATGCCCGGCAGCGAACCCGTTGTATACGGTTATGTGGATGTGAAAAAAGCCGATGAAATTATCGAAAACCACATTAAGCATGGTAAGTGGGTAGACGGAATTATACCCGCCAACTACAGAACCATTGAAGATAATAAATAAGGAGGAATAAAGCATGGCAAATTATAAAATACAATTGCTGATTTGTGGCGGAACAGGATGTCGCGCCTCATCGAGCAACCTGATCATAGATGAATTAAAAACCGAACTGGAAAGCCACAACCTGGCAGAACAGGTACAGGTAGTTGAAACCGGATGTTTTGGGTTCTGTGAAAAAGGGCCTATTGTGAAAGTATCGCCCGACAACACTTTCTACACTCAGGTAAAACCTGAAGATGCCAAAGAGATCGTAGAAGAGCATGTGATTAAAGGCCGTAAAGTAGAAAAATTACTCTACACCGACCCGGAAACAAAAAAACACATCAGCGACTCCAAACACATGGAGTTTTATAAAAAGCAAGTGCGCATAGCATTGCGCAACTGTGGATTTCTTGATCCGGAAAACATAGAAGAATATATTGGCCGCAACGGTTACGAAGCATTAGGTAAATGCCTTGCCGAGCTAAAACCCAAAGAGGTCATTGAAGAGGTAAAAGCCTCAGGATTGCGTGGACGCGGTGGTGGTGGATTCCCCACCGGACTGAAGTGGCAATTTGCGGCACAAAACGATGCAGACCAGAAATACGTGGTTTGTAATGCCGACGAAGGCGACCCGGGCGCATTTATGGACCGTTCCATTTTGGAAGGCGATCCACACAGTGTATTGGAAGCAATGGCCATTTGCGGTTATTCAACCAATGCCAGCAAAGGACTAATTTACATCCGTGCAGAATATCCATTGGCTATTAAACGCTTAATTATAGCCATTGACCAGGCCCGTGAATATGGTTTGCTTGGCGAAAAAATTCTGGGTACTGATTTCAATTTTGATATTGAACTACGTTACGGTGCCGGTGCTTTTGTATGCGGTGAAGAAACTGCACTGATCCACTCTATGGAAGGTGAACGTGGTGAGCCAACCGTGAAACCACCATTCCCCGCAGAATCTGGTTACTGGGGCAAACCTACCAACGTGAACAACGTGGAAACATTTGCCAACATACCTGCTATTATAAACAAAGGTGCCAAATGGTTTACCTCTATTGGTACTGAAAAATCGGCCGGTACAAAAGTATTCGCACTTGCCGGAAAAATTAATAATGTTGGATTGATTGAAGTACCTATGGGTACAACACTGCGCGAAGTGATTTTTGAAATCGGTGGTGGTATTCAGCATGGTAAAAAATTCAAAGCAGTACAAACCGGAGGTCCCTCAGGTGGTTGCTTAACCGAGAAGCACCTCGATACACCAATTGACTTCGACAATTTGCTTGCAGTCGGATCAATGATGGGATCGGGCGGTATGATTGTGATGGACGAAGACGACTGTATGGTTGCAGTATCCAAGTTTTATCTTGATTTTACCGTAGAAGAATCATGTGGTAAATGCGCACCCTGCCGTGTAGGTAACAAGCGTTTGTACGAAATATTGGATAAAATTACCAAGGGTAAAGGCACAGAAGAAGACCTTGAATTGCTCGACAATATGAGTCGTGTAATTAAAGATACAGCACTTTGTGGATTGGGTCAAACATCTCCAAACCCGGTACTTTCTACATTGGAAAATTTCAACGAAGAATATCAAGAGCACGTAAAAGATCACAAATGCCGCGCAGGTGCCTGTAAAGATCTCATGCAGTACATAATAGAACCTGAAAACTGTGTAGGATGTACAGCATGTGCCCGTGTTTGCCCTGTTGGTGCCATTACCGGCGAGCGCAAAGAAGTGCACCACATTGATCAGTCGCTGTGTATAAAGTGCGGTGCCTGTATCGAGAAATGTAAATTTAACGCCATTTTCATTCAATAAGAGGAGGAATCTAGCAATGGATAATATAAAAGTCACAATAGATAACAGACAAATAGAGGTTCCCAAAGGAACCACAATCTATCATGCTGCCAAGCAGTTGGGTATCGAAATTCCGGTACTTTGCTACATGGAGCTGAAAGATATGAACATTGAGAATAAACCCGGTGGTTGCCGCATTTGTGTGGTAGAAGTTGAAGGACGCCACAACCTGGCTCCCTCCTGCTCCACGCAATGCTCCGACGGCATGGTAATTAACACACACACCACGCGGGTGTTAAATGCACGCCGTACAGTACTGGAGTTCATTCTCTCCGACCACCCCAAAGACTGCCTTACCTGTGCCAAATCAGGTCACTGCGAATTGCAGGACATGGCTGTTAAGCTGGGTGTACGCAAAATTCACAACGAGGAAACTTCAGAAATGTCGACCTACAAAATCGACTATTCGCCCTCGATCATTCGTGATCTGGACAAATGTATCATGTGCCGACGTTGCGAAACCATGTGCAACGACGTGCAAACAGTAGGTACACTTAGCGCCATCAACCGTGGATTTGAATCAGTTGTATCACCGGCATTTGAAATGGACCTTGAAAAATCGACCTGTACCTATTGCGGGCAGTGTGTAGCTGTATGTCCTACAGGCGCCCTCACAGAGGTTGACCATACCACTAATGTGCTGCGCGCATTGGCCGATCCTAATAAAACTGTAGTAGTACAAACCGCACCTGCAGTACGTGCTGCACTGGGTGAAGAGTTTGGTCTGAATGCCGGTACACTGGTAACAGGTAAAATGGTATCTGCACTGCGTCGCCTTGGTTTCGACCAGGTGTTTGACACCGACTTTGCAGCCGACCTTACCATTATGGAAGAGGGAACCGAATTATTAGACCGTCTGAAAAAACACCTCGATGGCGACAAAGATGTGAAACTTCCGATACTTACTTCTTGTTGCCCGGGATGGGTGAATTTTTTCGAAATGCAATTCCCCGACATGATCGATATACCTTCAACAGCGCGTTCACCACAGCAAATGTTTGGCGCCATTGCCAAAACTTATTATGCTGAAAAACTGGACGTGAAACGTGAAGACCTCATTGTGGTTTCTATAATGCCTTGTTTGGCCAAAAAATATGAAGCGCAGCGCGATGAGTTTAAGGTGGAAGATAATCCGGATGTGGATTTCTCAATCTCGACACGCGAACTGGCACATTTGATTAAGGAAGCCAACATGGATCTTGAAAATATGCCGGACGAAAATTTTGATAATCCTATGGGAGAATCAACGGGTGCTGGTGTAATTTTCGGTGCTACCGGTGGTGTTATAGAGGCTGCCACACGTACTGCCTACGAGATACATACAGGCAAAACCCTTGAAAAAGTAGATTTTGAACAGCTTCGTGGTATGGAAGGCATACGTGAAGCAAAAGTAGATTTCGACGGATTGGAGTTGAACATTGGTATTGCACACGGATTAGGTAATGCCCGAAAAATGCTGGAAGACATCCGCAACGGAAAATCACATTTCCATGCCATTGAAATTATGGCCTGCCCGGGTGGATGTATTGGTGGTGGCGGCCAGCCATTGCACCATGGTGACTCTTCGATTTTGAAGAAACGTATAGAAGCTATTTACCGTGAAGATGCCGGTAAAAAAATCCGCAAATCGCACGAGAATCCAATGATTAAAGAACTTTACGAAAACTTCCTTGGGGCGCCCATGAGCGAGAAAGCACACAAGCTGTTGCACACGCACTATCATGACAGAAGGCCCAAAGTAAAACTGAGGGAAGAGTAAATTTATCATTGACCAATTTTAAAAAATTTAAACGTACAGATATGAGTGAATCTAAAGTATCCCTCAAAAAATCAGACGTTGAAAAACTAAAAGCTGCCTGCAAAGAGTTCAATTACAAGGCTGGTGAGCTGATCAACGTACTGCATAGAGCTCAGAGTATTTTTGGCTATCTGCCGGCAGAAGTACAGGAAGTTGTGGCAGAAGAACTCAACGTACCCCTCGCTAAGGTTTATGGTGTGGTAACATTCTACTCCTTCTTCACCATGATTCCCAAGGGACGTAACCCGATATCTATTTGCACCGGCACAGCATGCTATGTGCGTGGTGCGGATAAGGTACTGGATGAGTTCAAGCGCTTGCTAAAAATTGAAGTTGGTGAAACATCATCCGATGGTGATTTTTCACTGAACTGCCTGCGCTGCGTTGGAGCATGCGGACTTGCCCCTGTGGTACTCGTAGGCGAGAAAACCTACGGCCGCGTATCGCCCGACGAAGTAAGAGATATTCTGAAAGAATATGATTACGTAGCAGATTGATAATTTAGTATATTTATTTAGAGAGTCGTTTCATATTCTGAAGCGGCTCTTTTTTTTAAGTTTCAAGCTACAATAAATCAACTATTGGTTGTTTACACCTAACACAAGCTGATAATGCCAGAAGGCTGAATAACTTCCATCAATCGGATAAGCCTAATTCAGGGTCATCCCCATTTTATTGCCCAATAATACACCGGTAATGCAATGACCAAACTCATGTATGAGACAACTGACTAAAACCACTACAAAAATAATCCCGGTATATTTCAAGTATGATTTTGCCATACCACTGCATGGTTTTTATTATACTAATATCAACTTACCAAGAAGCCCACAATAAAATAAAAATGACGCAATATGGAAGTTATCAATATGCGCCCGTGAGTTGAACAGTATAAAATTGAAATAGATGTTATAGGGTTGGCATTGTTATTTATAATTCAAAATAAAATTACACTCTGCAAAATGCTTTTTCATCCACACAAATTCCTTACTCATGCTCAAGGAACTATTGCATAAATCTCATATTGAGAACACAGAATTATTGACAATGCATAAAAACAATACATCTAAATTGTCAAGCATCAGAAATTATCCAAAATCATGATACTGATATTCCAGTTATTTGTAAAATTGTAATTAAGATTCCTCCTTTTTTCGTGTGGCAAACTTCTTTGCAGAATATTGCCCTATAAAATAAGCTACCAAAATTGGGAGCAATGCAAAACTCGCATACTTTTCCAACAGTCCATAATAATCCAGGCCTGATAAAACAGCAGCGGAAAGGATAATAAACATCAGATCAAATAAAATTTTCCTCGTTTTCATGTTTAATTGCTTTGATATTTTTTTGTGCAACTACAATTTGGCGCAGAGCTAATATACTGATTATTTAAAAAAAATATCCCATTTTGTGAAAGATGGTAAATTCTTCACTTCTAACTTTTCGCAGTCAGTCGCTTCACAAAAATGGCAAAATAGGCGACGTTCAACACAATACTCAACAAAGCCGCAGCGAGCATCAGGGTGGTATTTCTGGGAACAAGTAACTCCATTTGTTCGGTAAACCGGGGGAAGGTAAAATAGTACATAAACCATGCTGCCAGGGTAAATGCCCGTGCCTGCAACCATGTGCCTTTCTTGATAAACAAGGCAGGAATTGTGCACGACAACAATACCATCAACTGCGCTGAAGTAGAGCCGGGAAAGTTCAGGTAAACATAAACAATATTCCACACGTCGTATGCCACAATCCACAATACAGGCATGAGCGGCCAAACCATATCTTTCTCTTTGGAATTATCCGGGCCAATTTGCTTCCAACCATAGAACAGGGTAATGGTACTTAAAATGCCGGCAATACCATTCAGTATGTTGGGCAGGTATCCCATGGAGAAATCCTGCGAAACCGCTTCCATGATATTTACCGCCAGGAATAACGCGGCCACCAGTTTAACCCAGTTATGTTTTCCAAACTGCTTTGAATACCGGATAAAGGTAAACCACACGGCGGCAAAAACTACCGAATAAACTTTTACCCATTTAAACCAATATGTAACCCCCTGATCAGGCCAGACAAAAATAGTCAAAACCATAGGCAGAAGGAAAAAGAAAAATACAGATGCCCATTTACGCTTTCTGAAAAGTTCATTGAGCGCAATAAGCACCACAAGAATCATTACCCAGTGAAAAATGGCCATCCCATGCCGATAAGGTTTTACCGTGCCGTTATAAGGGCCATTTTTGTAGGTCAATGTATTTTGATCTGTAATGGACAGGGTAGAACCTTCAAATGCTGTAATAGCAGCCGAATCAGCACTGCTTATTATAATTTTGTTTCCTTTGCGCACCCAGTGCTTTTGTTCCACAGCAGTGTTCAACCCGCCCTTTTGCCGGGTAATTTCCACCAGGCTATCGGTGGTAAAATGGAGGCGATAAAAAAAGGCTCCTTCACCCGATTGGCCATCAATAATGGTTTGCCATTTCCCTTGCTGAAATTCCTGTGCCGGCATATTGTTTGCTCCGGCTAAAAACGCCAAAACAATTAGCAAAAATACGCTTAACTGTTTCATGCCTCTGCGGTTTTTGGGGTTTGCTGAAAATCTTTTCTTCTTTTGATGAAATACCAAAACAGATAAGGCACGTGCAACACGAAGTTGATTAGTCCCCAATAATACACGGCCGTGTCGCTGGCAAAGGCCGATGAATCCATTAAGGGGGTAAATATATCATAGGTTGCACGTATGAGAATATGCACTGCAAGCGTATAGGCTCGCGCCTGTACATAAAGCTCCGGTCGCCTTTTCAGATGTGGATATATTTCGGCAGCCAGTAAGATACACAGCGAACTGGCTGCAAAACCAGGATTCTCGGCATACACAAAAGCTATATTCCATGTGGTGTACAAGAAGTTCCACATGGGATCGGTATAGACCAGCATATCTCCGGGCTTTTTCTTTGAAAAAATCCAGCCTTTCTTCCGTCCTTTCGATTTAAAAAGCGGAATGGTCACAATCAGGATAAAGCCGGAGATGGCATTAAAATAATTTCCCAAAGCAATATCTTTAAGCGAAGCTTCCAGAATGTTGAGCCCCAATACTCCGTAGAGCGACCACAGTACCCAGTCTTTCCGGAAAAATGACCACCAACCGCCCCTATTTTCATAATGCGCGATTCTGCCCAGGCCCAGAATAAGGGCTGTGGGCACAAGCACAGAAAAAGTTTTCACCCAACGAAACCAGCCTTCGAGCTGAGTATTCCACAGTGGAAATGTAAACAGGGCCAATATCCAGAAAATGGCTGCTGCGCGGGGTTGCTTGCGCATCACCTCGATAAGAATCATCAGTATGCCTATGTACAAAGGCATCGAAACTAAGTATTGCCAAACAGGTATATCCATAACGCGAATCTTTAAAGTGAATAAATATTCATTTATAAGTCAAAAAAATTATGTTTTAATCATATCCCAACTCAGTTTAAAAGCTTGTTCAATACGCTGCTCATCTAATTGATAATCATTGGTCACGCTTTCATCTGCCAGCTCACGAATAAAACCGATCATGGCCAGGAAGAGCATTTCATCTTCCACATGGTTTTTGATAAGCATTTCGCGTTTGCCGCGCCGAATGATTTCGTGCACAGGCGATTTCATATTCTCGGCCATGGCGTGTTGCTCAGGTGTGATATAGGGCGAACGGTAATACTGCTCCAGAAACACACTCTCTCTGTGGTGTTCAATTCGGTGTTTCAAATAATTGACCCACACCTTTTTCAACCCAATTTTGAATGGTTCGTTTTCGTCATAATCTTGCAGGAACCGTTGCTGCGATTTCTCACGAAAATCCAGATATAGTTTGTGTAAAAGCTCCTCTTTATTTCTAAAATAGATGTACAAGGTACCAATGGCCATGCCGGCTTTTTGGGCCAGCTTAGACATAGTGAGACCGGCAATGCCCTCCTGATGTATGAGGTCCAGACTGGCATTGTATATTAGCGCAATTTTATTGTAATCTTTTACACGCATGCAACAAACATAATGAATAAATATTCATTTTTCAAAAAATGTAATATTTTGTATAACATGTGGGATAAAATTATACAGTTATCTTAAGTAAAAATAATGAACGAGTAATCAGCTATCTCGATTAATAGTATATGCCAGGCCTGCTTTTATTCTCAAAGCGTTAAAGTTCTCTGCAAGATAAATGTAAAAACTTAGAACCTGAGCGATAAGCAACTTAATCCGCCATCCATTTTTTGAAATTCTGACAGGTCAAGTTCAATGACTTGATAGCCCAATTGTTCAATACTGGCTTTTGTTTTGGGAAAACCCTGGGGAACCAGTACATAGTTGTTTATTCTCAGTGAATTGGCTGCATATTTTTCTTTTCTATCAACAATTATCTGGTTGTAGGCTTTAAAATCATCTTTTGAACAAAAACTTCGTTGCATGATCAGATTGTTATCGCCCAGGTAATTAACTCCCGTTTTGAAATGCAGCAGGTTGCATACCGGGATGGAAAAGACATCGTAATTGTATTGCGTTAGTATTTTATTTAATTGTTTAGAGCCTGAAAGGTTTGTTCTGCCTGATAACCCAATGTAAAATTTGTCATCAGCCTGCATAATATCTCCGCCCTCCATTTTACCGGGTTCTTCAATATAATGGAGCTTCATGAGGGGTTTCAGGATATTCTTTATCTCTTTTTCCTCCCCCAACCTGCGTGGATCGCCGGGTCGCGCAATAACACCAAAATCGGGTGTAACCACAGCCGTATCTTCCACAAAACAGGAATCAGGGAAGTCCGCATTGGCATCTAAAACGGTTAATTGCAATCCACACTTTATTAACGCTTCACAATAGGCTTCGTGTTGCTTCAGCGCCAAATAATAATCGGGTTTTCCAAGGTTTGCTGTTGATATACCATTGGCAAAGGTCGCGGCAGGTTTTCGTACGATGGCTTTTGTAAAAGTGCTCATAAAGTTTGTTTTACTGAGTGATATAATTCGTCCACCACTTTTCGTTTGGAAAATATTTTTCACCCAAAACAACGGGTTCTCCAATTTCGGGTGTGGTTATGGGCATATTAAGTTCTTTAGCTTTAGTCACTGCGCGTTCTGCAGGATCTGTCCAGTCGTGAAAAGCAAGGGTGAACGCTCCCCAGTGAATGGGCATCATGAGTTTGCTTTTAAGATCTGCTGCTGCCTGTGCTGTTTCTTCGGGCATCATGTGTAAGTGTTTCCAATTCTCGTTATACTGGCCACACTCCAAAAGGGAGATGTCAAACGGTCCGTATTGGTCACCTATCTCTTTAAAATGTGGTCCATATCCACTGTCTCCGCTAAAATAGATATTATCTTTCTTGCCCTGAATAATCCATGAACACCAAAGTGTTGTTGCCCGGTCGAATAATCCTCTACCGGAAAAATGGCGTGCCGGGGCACACATTAAATTGATATGCTCAAACCGGATACTATCTCCCCAATTCAGTTCATGAATGATTGAAGTATCTACACCCCAGGATCTCAAATGATTTCCAACACCTAACGGGGCATAAAATTGCCCGACTTTATTTTTCAACTGCTTAATAGTTTTATAATCCAGATGATCGTAATGATCGTGCGATAAAATTACTGCGTCAATAAAGGGCAAACGGGATGCTTCAATTGGTATTTTGTCTGAAAACCTTTTTGATCCGGCAAAAGAAACCGGCGAAGGCGATCTGCTTAGCATTGGATCAATAAGAATTTTCTTTCCATCCATCTCCAGTAAAAAGGTAGAGTGCCCAAACCAGGTTAAACGGGTTGTCTCAGCATTGAGGCTGGCTATTGAGGCAGAATCAATTTTTTGTATCGCAATATTTTCATTGGGGCTTCGGTTGGGAGATTTATTCATCATCTCTTTAAAAACCTTCCTGAAATTCATGTCCATTGGACTTGGCTGCTGGTTTTGAAATTTACCATTTTTAAAATTTTGCAGTTGGCCGAAAGCAGTTTTTTGTTCCTTCGATAAGCTACTTCCAAACTGAGGGCTGAAAGTCATAAACAGCGCCACGCCTATGATGCCTAAAAAAATAATTCCCAGTAGCGAAAGTCCAATCATTTTTAATATCCTCTTCATTTATTTTGGTTGTAGCACATTTAATTACACTCTAACAAATACAAACTGGTATTTGTAGTGGAAAGTTTATAGTTCTGGTTTAATTTTAAAAAACCAAAATGAATACATTCTGATTGCAAAAGCCATTCTGCAGGGGTTGAAACGGATTACGCGAATCCAAATAGCCAATTTTACTAAGCCGGCAACACATAAAACAAAACAGCCAGCGCATGCATTACACTCCCTGCAATAACCAACAAATGCCAAATAAGGTGGTGATAAGGCAATTTTTCCATTTTAAAGAACACTGTACCAAGTGTGTAGCATGCTCCACCGATTAAAAGAAAAAAAACACCCATAGTTGGAATATTGCGTAATATTGGTTGCAAAAAAAACAGCAGCATCCATCCCATGATAATGTAGGAAATAATGTAAAAGATATTAACTCCCTTTTCAAATTTATTGGGCAAAAATACCTTTACAATAATGCCGGCAAAAGCAAAGCCCCACTGAAGTCCAAAAAGGGTCCAGCCCCAGTCTCCATGTAAACCGACAAGGGCAATAGGCGTGTAGGTCCCGGCAATTAAAAGGTAAATGGCAACCTGATCAAAGTTGTGGAAGAAGTCTTTTGCTTTGCCCACATTTAAACTGTGGTTAAGCGTAGAAGAAAGGTAAAGCAAAATTAATGTAGCCCCGTAAACGCTGGCACTAACAACTCTCCGCACAGTGCCATATTTGAGGGCAACAATAACCATAAAAACAAGTCCTGTAATAGCCAAAATGGTTCCAATACCGTGGGAAATGGCATTTGCCAATTCCTCCTTTTTACTGAAACGTCCGGCTATTGTTTTTTCAGGCATATCAAACACGAAGTTACACTGGTTTCTCTACGTATGAATTTTTCTATTTTTTTGTAGTCTTGCTATTTTGTGGTTTTTCCTTCCATAGCCGTAAACACACTGTCAACAGGCTCCCAAAGTTCTATTTTATTGCCTTCATCATCCATTATGTGCACAAACTTACCATATTCATAGGTTTCAATACTGTCAAGTATAGTTACGCCATTTTCTTTTAGTTGCTTTAAAAGGCCTTCTATATTTTGCACTCTGTAGTTAATCATAAAATCCTTTTTAGAAGGCTCAAAATATTCGCTACCCTCTTTAAATGGACCCCATTGGAGGTAATTTATTTCTTCAGGCCTGTTGGCGTTTCTAAATTCAAAGCTTGACCCCCACTGATTCACCTCAAGTCCGAGGTTCTTTGAATACCAATCTTTTGTTTTTTCAGGATTTTCTGAGAAAAAGAAAATGCCCCCGATACCAGTAACTTTTGGGGTGGTATCTTTTGATGATTGGCCGTTTGTCTCTTGTGTCTTGTTTGTCATATTATTTGCACTGTTAGTTTCTCGACTACAATCGAAGAAAATGGTCACAATTGAGATAATCACTAAAAAATATTTCATCTGTTTATATTTTTGATTTCAGTGGTCATAACCTGTCCCGATGACCAATCGGGATGGAGCTCACGATGAATTTTAATCATTGGCCGAGCTCGTAAACTCGGTTCTCGTGTGTGTATTTTAGAATGCTAAAATTCATGTTCGTTTCATATTAATCACGCATTGCTTACTTCTATACAAGCTCATTCACAACCCTAAATCAGCCATCTTTTACTGCCATTACCTTCTCAGAATAGCAGTTGTTGCTTCTTATTCCTCCTTGTCCATTTCTAAAACTAAATTAGATTCATCAAGAAAAAATAATATCTTCTCACCCTCCTTTTTTGCTTTTATCGCCATCAATATTCCTTTATCTGTTTCATTATTTTTCCATTCCTGAATAATAAAAGCTTTAGATAGATCATTATACTTCCAGTGACCATTTTGGATTTCCATGTCTGGAATCTCAAAATGGAAAGAGAAGTTTTGATCGGTTTCAAATTCAAATCTTGAATTTAAAAATGCATTTTCCAGTATTTTAATTTTCTGTTTCTGCTCATCTGATAACTCAATAAGGATATTCACTTTTTTAACGGTCCATATTCCAACAATATTTGCATCTGTAAGTGCCTGTGCACTTACTTTCAGCCCCAAAAAAAGCATAAAAGAAAAAAGAATTAGTAATTGCTTCATTTTTTTGAGTTTTTGATTCTTTCGGATCATCGCATTTAGATCAAAACAAGATTAAAAGCCTTTATAAAGATTGACCTTTATCTTAATAGTGCCAAACAGTACAAATAATTACCGGCAAAATTGTTTCTTGATGTAAACACATAAATTTTTATAAACCAACTATCGATGTAATCGTTTATTTCCTGGACTCATGCTTCACCCAGTCCACTTCCATCACCCATTCGCCTTCCATGGGCGCATCTGTGATTTTTGCATAATTTAAAATTGCAAACATGGGCTCCGGGTATTCATCGCCCTGTCCAACATTGCGATGCACTTCTTTACCATCGAGGCGAAAAACAAGGTCGCTGCCCTCCCACTCTACAGAGTATTCGTGGTATTCATTGAGCGTGGCAGGGATATCGGTACGTAAACTTCGCCAATCGCCTTTATCGCACTCTCCAAGGCTTTTAATAGCTCCGGTGGTATATTTATCTTTTTGGTGGTCGCCATGGTGCTCAAAAATATCAATCTCACCAGAGCCGGTTAGTGGCCAGCACACATTTTCATCGGCTTCCTGCACGGGAGGTTCATTGTTTCGGGCGCCAAGTATCCACCAGGCAGGAAACATACTTGCCTTGCCATTGCCATGCAGTCTTAACCTTGCAGTCCATTTACCTTTTACAAACTCTTTCCGGTTTTTGGTAACGATACGTCCTGCTATATATTTGGTCTCAGGATGCTGATTCCCATGCTTGTCCATGTTGTCGCAGTTGATTTTTTCTCCGACATTAACCACTTTTATTTTAAGTGTGCCATCACTCACCTCGCGTGTTCCATACTCGCCATCGGGTACATAACACTGCTCTTCATTATTCACCCAGATTCGCTGATCCTGCCAGTTGTCGGGATTAAATGTATCGAAATCGTCGATGAAATCGACTGTCCAAACATCATTTGATGCAGTTTCTTTTTCAGATTTCTTGTTGCCGCCATTACAGCTCATTACAAATGGCATAAAGACCATTAGCGAAATAATTAAAATTCGATTCATCTGTTTATAATTTTGACTTTAGTTGTCATGACCTGTCCCGCAACAGGCGGGGTGAAATTTCCTTTTCCCTGACAACAAGCTTTTCACTTTTATTTCTCTGAATAATCATGAGCGTGTACTTCGACACGCTCAGCATCAGCTTCGGCATGCTCAGCAGAACTGTGTTAAAAGCCTTGTCATAGAGGGTCCATTAATTATCTATTTGATTCATTATTCGATTTCAAGATGAAATAAGCCCTGGCCATGCATTTGTTGATATAAAATTAATAATCCTGCCGCAAAAAGCAAGGCATAAAAGACAAAATAAGCCTCACAACAAATCGATGTAATGAATCAATTCAGTGAGAAACAGCCTTTAAACCCACAATCGATATAATTAATGTAGATAGGAAAAAGAGCCTTAAAAACGTGGTAGGCTCCTTAAAAACAAATATACCCACCAGGGCTGTACCAACAGCGCCAATGCCAGTCCACACAGCATAGGCCGTTCCAATGGGTAATGTTTGGGTGGCTTTTATTAAAAGGCTCATGCTTATAATCAGCGTTACAAAAAATCCGGCATACCATAAGTACATTTCGTTTCCTGTAGTCTCTTTGGCTTTTCCCAGACAAAAAGCAAAAGCTACTTCAAAAAGCCCTGCAATAGTTAAAATTATCCAATTCATTATTTATTTTTTAGGATGAAATTAACATAAATTTATCAATCGAATGCTGTATATGTGTACGCCCTGAATAAGCCTTACATAAATAACAATAAACAATATTTTAGCTTATCCGCGCAAAATCCCTAAAATTCGGCACATCAGGTTCCGTACTTCTATCTGACAAAGTCCATATTCAATCCACTCAAAAATTCATGGATTTTATTGATGGAGTGATCCAATAAACTGCGTTCGGCATGTGTTAGTGTGCCAAGGTCGAGCAAATTGTCGGGCGGTTCATGGTTCATGAATGCTTTTATTTGTATCTGCAGGCGTTTATGGGTAAGGAAATTATAAATGTATTGCAGTTCTTCTGCTTCCAGGTTGTTTTTCAGATTACCCGATATAGCATGCAGCCGCGCAAGTGTGTTTGTTGATGAGGATTGATGAAATAAGCTGTAAATGCGTATACCGCTGACGAGCGGGAATAATATTTTTTTCAGGTCGACGGTTTCAGCTTCTAAAGTTGGTTTAAAACGATTGAGAGAAGAGGCCATGTGATAAAAAAACAATCCGTTTTGTGGTGTAAGTGTGTGCAAATGCTCATTTAATAATTCTGTGAGCTTTTTATCGCCATACACACACCGAAAATCGAAGAAAACACTGCTGTCGAGTATGTTTTGCGGCTCGGGCGATTGTGTCCAGTCGGTGAAATATTTTTTCCAGGCTGATAATGGCTGGCACCATTTGGGGTTACCGGCCATGATTTCTCCCGGACAGCGATTGTATCCTATTTTGTGAAGATCGTTGTTGACTTTTTGAGCAAACCGCAAAAAATACGCTTTCGCTGCATCTTCTTGTTTGCAATCTTCAAAAACAATAGCATTGTCCTGATCGGTGTAAAGGGTCTCTTCCATACGTCCTTCGCTACCGAGCACCATAAAACAAAATGCCACAGGCGGCTTGCCCATTTCTTCCATAACCAACTCAATTACGCGCTGATGTATGGCATCGGCAGCAAAAGAGTTTACGTATGTGATATTGGATGGTTTGCTGCCGCTTTCGAGCAATGCATTGATTAATACGGGGATTCGCTTATGCAGTTGGGTTAACTTGTCAATGGTTTCTGCTACATAAATCTCTTTAACCAGATAACCCAGGCTGTTTTGCTGAAAATCGAGCAATTGCTTTTTGCTGACAACTCCAACGGCTTCTCCTTCCTCATTTCTTACAAGTAAATGAGATACTTGATGTTTCCAGCATTTTATTACCACTTCGTACAACGGCGCTGTGCCTAAAATATCGACCACCGGGGCTGTCATGATGGAGGAAACCGGACTTTCGACTGGCTTTTGTTCGGCCACCAGCCGGTTTTGTATGTCGTTTTGGTTGATAACACCCACAATATGCGGTCCTGAAGATACAAAAACTATGTTTTGTTCATGCTTTTTCATTTGCACAGAAGCTTGCTGCAGGGTAGATTCAATGGAAATAGTCAGGTGTGGTTTCACATTGCTGTAAATAGGCTGACTCATGAGTAAAAGTGGCAGTTGCAATTCCCTGGCAAGTTCTTGCGACTCGCGGCTGATTTGCTTATCGGTGGTAATATCTTTTACAATGACAATAAAACCCTCTTCGTGCGCATAATCGACTCTGCAGACCGATAAAACCACATCTTTAGGCGCTTTTCCGGGCAAAAGTAACTGTGCTTCAATACTGTATGATTTGCCGGGTTGTTGCATTGCGGCTTTTACTTCGTTCCATTTAACAGAAAACAGATCATTGAACCGGAGGCTTGAACTGTCGTGTATCTCTTTCTCCAGCAACTTTGCTATTTTGAAATTATGATAGGTAATCTGGTCATTAACCAACATTAAAGTTCCATCGTTCGATGCTTCAACCAGCGATTTATATTTCTGACGCGACTGCCTGAGGTTTTGCTCGGCGGCTCTTCGTTTGAATTCCAGTTTAAGACTTTGCCTAATTACGTATATCCATGTAAGAATAATCAGCAGAACAATGGCGGCAGAAATGAGCAATAGCCGGTTTTTTAGGTGGGCAATTTCAGCCCGTACATCTTCCAGATAAATTCCGGTGCCAATGACCCATCCCCATGGCTCAAATCCTTTTACGTACGAAAGCTTTGGCACGATACGCGTAGTATCATCTTTCCATTGCCAATAATAATCAATAAATCCGTCGTTATTTTCGCTGACAATTTCAACGGCTTTTACGAACAGTTTTTTGCCGTGCGAATCTTCATAATCTGTAAGGTCTTGTCCGATTAATTCGGTTCGATATGGATGCATAATCATGCGGGGCTGTTGGTCGGTAATCCAAAAATAATCTTTCCGGGCCTGTCCGTACCGCATTTTTTCAATCTGCCGGGCTGCATTTTCCTTTGCCTCTGCCAGTGTTAGAATGCTGTCTTTGGAATTCTCGTGATGCTCTTTCAGCACACTCCAGGCTGATTGTGTCAGTTCTTTGATGGTTTCTTTTTTTGCATTCATCAGGTTTTTTTCGAACTGAGGGATGATGACAACAAAAAAACTGATAATGAACAACAGAATGGCAAGCATTGAGGGTAATACAATACTGACAAAAAACTTATAAAGGCTATTGTGTGGCATTTACGAGGGTTTTAATGGTATATAAATTTATCTTATTCCTGTGGAAAGGCAAAATATATTTTTGGAAATCACAAATTTGTTAAATTCCAATGGACAAATTTTAAAAAAATATTATAGCAATATCATTTAGTCAGGGCGTGAGGGATTTTGCGGATTGAATATAATATTCGAATTTATTACGATTTATAGCTGAACTCACACCCTGACGTGGCTGATGACTTGTAATGTCCGGTTGCAAAGAATCTGTCAA